>JAGQQS010000030.1 GCA_020426105.1 Planctomycetaceae bacterium | reverse complement strand
ATCACCAAAAAAGCCTCACAAAAATACTTCACAGCGTTGCCTTGCCAGGGGAG
Organism: Planctomycetaceae bacterium; assembly: GCA_020426105.1. Classification (GTDB taxonomy): domain Bacteria; phylum Planctomycetota; class Planctomycetia; order Planctomycetales; family Planctomycetaceae; genus SXXK01. The sequence goes on along the minus strand of JAGQQS010000030.1, from coordinate 10,581 downwards.
AAGGCACTTCGGCGGAACAGCTGAAACCATGACGACAAATGTCGCACATGAGTGCGTGTCACACGTCGTTTCATCGATCTGGAATAACCTATGCAGAATTTGATTGCGGAACCGTCAGGCGTGTCTTCGAATAAATATTTTCGTCACGCCGTGATCAGGCGGCGACTGGACTCGAAACACGCCGTGATGGCTATCGTGCCGATAATCTTTGTCGCGCTATCGATGCAGAGCTGCGTGACCGCGGGTGATAAAAATGAATCGGTCGGGTTAGCAACGCAGACCGCGGTTCCCCGATTCTTTTTCACCTCTCAGGGCAAGACCGGCATCACTGGCATGGATGGTTCCGGGTTGCGGTATTTTGACTTTCAGGTGCCCGGACAGGCAACCTGGCAGCCGGGGCCATTGTTCTCTGACGGGCAACGCGTGATTTTTCTGAGTATGGAACCACGACGCGACGGGCCGGGGAAGCCGTTTGAAGAGTACTATACGCAGACCCCAACGCATATCTGGGAACATAATCTCAGGGATGGGTCACTCAAAGAACTTTGCGTCAAAGATCGCATTGCTCCCTTTGAAACGCCGGCTCTGCTTGTGGGAGACGACCGCTTGTTGGTGCAGGTCGTCAAGGACAAGGTTGGTCGCATTGTCAGCATGCGTCTGGACGGCAGTGATCCGCAGGATTTTACAAGGGCGGGTGAAGGGTTGCCCTACGGATTCAGTTTGAGTCCTGATGCAAAACGTGTCGCGTTTCATCTCGCCGGAAATTCAGGATACCAGGTGATGACGAGTGATCCGGATGGCGGCAATCGCAAAGTCCTGGCGAGTGGCCCCGGGCACTTGTATTTTGGGACCAGCTGGTCACCAAAAGGCGACAAAGTGTTGTATGTCGATTGTCAGCCTGGCAGTGATCCGGGACACGACTGGGCGGATGTCTGTATCGCCAATCCGGACGGGACCGGACATCAGGTGCTCACCAGTGGCAATGCGATGTGGTTTGCCGCGACGTACGGACCCAAAGAGCGACATGGCAGCGGTTCAAATCTCCCGGCATGGACACATGATGGAAAGATCCTGTTTCCGCGGCGATCCCCTGACGCTGCGGTGCCGTGGCAGTACCGCACCGGGAAACCTGATCTGGATCATTTCAATCGGGATTATCTGCCTGATCAGGCGCGTGGTGGCGTGTGTGTCAGCCGCCTGGATCCTCACAGCGGCAGTATCACTGATCTGACCCCTCTGAAAGAAGGGAATTGGGATTTTCGCATCTCCGAATCGCCGGATGGGAAATACATTGTATTCTGCCGCGCCGGGACCGGGGAATCGCCAACGATCTGGGTCATGCATTCGGACGGCAGTCATGCTCATCCTGTCACCCATGGCATTGACGATCAAGGTGCGGATCATCCTCGCTGGCTGCCGTAGTCTTCGTCGAATTCTGACAGTTTTTCCGTCAGGTAACGTAATACATCCCGGATTGAAATAACTCCTGTCACCCGGCTTTCTTCATCCACAATCGGAATGTGTCGATATCCACCCAGGTCCATCTCCTTCAGTGCAAACGCCACGCGGGCGTCCGCAACCAGAGTCCTGGGTGCCGGAGTCATGAATTCAGATACAGGACGATCTCCGAGGCGAGCCACATCGGCATTAATCTTCATCAGTGCATCGCGCTCACTAAAGATCCCGACGACTTTATCGGCTTCAGTGATAACGATGGACCCAATGCGGTGTTTGACCAGCAGCCTGATCACATCCCGCACGGGCACATCTGGTGAAATGCAGACTGGCGGGCTCGGATTCAGCGCCGAGATGCGTTCTTCAAGCACCGCGCGTTCTGTTGAATCTGCGGGCTCCTGCAGGTGCAGCTGTGAGAGTGAGTTTTTGCATTGAGGGCACTCATCGGCACCCTCCAGCGCCTCAGTGCCACAGGAAGGACATGTAATCATGAGACTGTCCAGGTATCACCAGAGTTAAAGAGTTGGGTGAGGTTGCCTTCGCCAAATTGAGTCTTCACGTTTTGAACCTGGTGGTTGAGTTCCTCATCATATCGAGGCTTATCAACCGCCCGGAATACCCCGATCGGTTCGGGGAAGCCATCCTGATGTCGCATGCGACTGAGCAGGTAGGCCAGACTTGGTTCCGTCGCTTGTTCGTTGTGAAAGAGCAAATCGTCCTCACAGATACCGTTGCCCAGGTTGACAACCTCCGGTTCCATTCCATTGAGTCGAATACCTTTGTTGCGATCTTTGCCGAAGATCAGCGGCTTGCCATGTTCAAGTTCGAGGATATTGTCACTCCTGACATCTCTGTCACTGGCGTAGTTCCACGCACCGTCATTGAACACGTTGCAGTTCTGGTAGACTTCGACGAACGAGGTACCTCGATGATTCGCCGCGCGCCGGAGCGTCTCGGTGAGATGCTTAATATTGACATCGATGGATCGTGCGATGAACGTACCTTCACAACCAATTGCCAGGGACAGGGGGTGCAGCGGGTTATCGATCGAGCCGTACGGAGTACTTTTCGTCTTTTTTCCCAGTGGAGAAGTGGGCGAATACTGTCCTTTCGTCAGGCCGTAAATTCGGTTGTTAAACAATACAATATTGATATCCAGGTTCCGGCGGATGCAGTGCATCAGATGATTGCCGCCGATACTCAGCCCGTCACCGTCACCGGTGATGACCCAGACCTGCAGGTCCGGTCGCGCGCACTTAAGTCCGGTGGCAAAGGCGGGCGCGCGGCCATGAATACTGTGCATGCCATAAGTATTCAGGTAATACGGAAAACGACTGCTGCATCCGATCCCGGAGATGAAGACAATTTTTTCGCGTGGCACACCGAGCGTCGGCAGCATTTTTTTCATCTGGGCCAGGATGGAGTAATCACCGCAGCCGGGGCACCAGCGAACATCCTGATCGCTCGCGAAATCGGCAGGTGTTAACACGGGCAGTTCAAGCGACATGATTCAACCATTCTTTAAGTGGGAAGATGGGTTGATGGAATCTGTAGATTGCTCCGGGTAAAACAAGTGCTGATGCTTTCAGGGGGCATCGTCACCTGTTTCAGTAATTCGTTGAATCTCCCGCAACAACTCATTGACGGAGAACGGCTTGCCCTGAACCTTATTGAATCCGATCGCATCGATCAGGAATTTGGCGCGGAGCAGCAGCCGAAGTTGTCCCATATTCAGCTCAGGAATCAATATGTGACGGTATCCTTTCAGGACCTGTTCGAGATTGGCTGGAAATGGATTCAGCCAGCGGAGATGTGCATGAGCGACTGACAGGCCAAGGTTGCGTGCACGTTCGGCGGCCGTGACGCATGCGCCATATGTTCCGCCCCAGCTCAGCACGAGCAATTCGCCCTCGAGCGGACCATCGACTTCCAGTGGCTCAATGATCGTCGCGATGTTTGCCACTTTTTGAGCCCGGAGATTCGTCATCGCCTGATGATTGGCCGCGTCATAGCTGATGTTGCCGGTGATGTTTTGTTTTTCCAGCCCGCCAATCCGGTGTTCCAGCCCCGGAGTCCCGGGGATCGCCCAGGGACGCGAAAGCAATTCGTCTCGCTGGTAGGGCATAAACGGTTCGCCATTTTCCTTCGCCTGTGGATGCTGGATCGTCCATCTCGGCAGTTCTGAAGCCTCCGGGATCTGCCACGGTTCGGCGCCATTTGCAATATAACCATCCGAAAGAATGATCACCGGAATCATCATCCGCGATGAAATTTTCCATGCTTCCCGCGCCACTTCAAAACAATCTGCGGGACTGCGTGCTGCAATGACCGGCAATGGTGCTTCGCCGTTTCGACAGAACATTGCCTGCAGCAAATCAGATTGTTCCGTTTTAGTCGGAAGCCCGGTACTCGGACCACCTCGCTGCACGTTGATAATCAGCAGCGGGAGTTCAAGCATCATGGCCAGGCCCATCGCTTCCGCCTTCAGCGCGATTCCCGGGCCGCTGGTGCCCGTGACCGCCATCGCGCCCCCAAACGATGCTCCGATGGCTGAACAAATGGCGGCGATCTCATCCTCCGCCTGAAAGGTGCGCACCCCAAAACTTTTGTGGACGCTCAATTCCTCCAGCACCGGACTCGCTGGTGTAATCGGATACGAGCCGTAAAAGATCTCGACGCCGCTCTGCCAGGCCGCAGTGACAAGCCCCCAGGCGAGGGCCTGATTTCCCATGATGTTCGTGTATTTTCCCGGCGGCAATTTTGCCGGATCGATTCTGAAACTGCTGGCAAAATCTTCCGTGGTTTCACCGTAATTCCAGCCGGCCCTCAATGCCAGTTCATTCGCCTCCGCGATCTCCGGTTTTTTGCCAAACTTGTCCCGGATAAATTTCAGCGTTGGTTCCGGATCCCGGCCAAACAGCCAGTAGATCAACCCCGTGGCGAAGAAGTTCTTACAACGTTCCGCCATTTTGTTTCCCAGATGCTCACCATCGGCGGATGTCACATTCTTCACGGCAAGCAACGTGAGTTTCGACATCGGCACTTTGATGAGTCGATAGCCGTCTGTTGTGCCGTCCTCGAGCGGATTCTCAGTGCAATGTGCCAGCTTCAAGTCTTTTTCCGCGAAGCTGTCTTCATTCACAATGAGGATACCGCCGCGTTTCAGATCTCCCAGATTTGTGACCAGCGCGGCGGGATTCATCGCAACCAAAGCATCCAGTTCGTCACCGGGCGTGAAGATCTCTTCCGATGCGAAATGGACCTGGAAACCACTGACTCCCGCCCGCGTGCCTTTCGGAGCGCGAATCTCCGCCGGGAAATCCGGGAAGGTCGCAATGTCGTTCCCCGCCAGAGCGGACGTGTTTGTCAACTGACTTCCCGTGATCTGCATGCCATCTCCGGAATCACCGGCAAGCCGCACGGTCGCTCCTTCGAGTTGAATAATTTCCTTTGTTAAATGTGGTACCGAATCAATGGTGGGTGTGGGCATTTTCAACTCGCAGGAATTGCAGCAAACGGAAATTGCGGCAGGCAGGAATCAACCGCAGAAACTGGTTGAGCGTATGAATTGTACTCAGGAACATGCCGTGACGTGTCAGAAAGCTACGCACCTTCACGGAGATGCATCGCGTAATGTGGTTCGGGTGGCAATGTGTAAACGACGCCGGAAAAATGTTCGACGATATAGTGGAGAACAGTCCTGACTGTGAAAATACCGACAGGTGTTCCCGTTGTGTTCAGCACTGGCAGTCTGCGGTAGCCGCCCCGCAGCATCAGGGCGATGGCTTCAGAAACGGATTCCTGCTGTTCGACTGTGATCACGGGGGATTGCATGACTGATGTGATCGGCTGATCGAAATCAGCCTCCGTCGCCATCAACCGCAGTGCATCGCGTTCGGTGAAAATGCCCAGGATCTGTTGATCGCCGCAGACCAGCAGGCAGCCACGGCAGGCGTCGCGGAGAACGGCCATCGCGTCACGAATCGTAGCGTCCGGGCGGATCAAAAGCGGCGTTCGAGGGCAAGTTCGAATGACGGGGTCCACCACCAGATTGATCTGAGAACTCATCGCAATCCTCCTACACACGCAGGCCGATACGAGACAGTCTTTCAATCAAACCTGAATACCACGCGACCTCGTTAAATCTGCGGATGTGTCAGTCCAGCGCTCGCATCAACGATCTCACTTTGGAATTCAAGCTTCTCAGATTTTCACAAGTTGGAACAATAAGGACAACAATAAAAACAGCTTAGTTTCAGAAGAATTTATTTTGTCAAAATTCTGCTGCTGAAACAGTTGCAGAACGATGCAACAGACGGTTGGTTCCGGATGCAGACACTGAGCGCTGGCGGGAAAATGCTTCCACGGGGCCGGTGGAATTCCGCAATGGTAAGGGAAAACACTCACGAGGTTGCGAATTTCAGCGAAAAATTGCGATTTGTTTCATCGCAACAGAACTCGTGCTGACATCGCGGGTCAGGGTGTTTTCGTCCGGGCTGCGACGTTTTATGCGAACGAAACAACTTACCATTCAGCAGGCAGCGGCTGTCAAACGCTGCATCGCTGCCACTTTCAAGCTGGCGCAGAATCAGGATCGCTTTCGAGATAAAGTCCGTCCGGATTGTGCCGCGGCCTCGCAAGGGACAGGAATGCCTTTCGTCGCCGCGTGTGAAGGGCTGAGGCGTATGACGTTCACGGAACGGCGCTTGGCGGCTGATTTGACATTCAATGTTTCGATGTTCCCAAACCGCCGAAAGGAGTCGGGAGAGGTTTAATGGACAAAGCAACGCTTATCGGCCTGATTCTTGGCATCGTTCTGGTTGTCGGTTCCATTATGCTCGGCGGCGAACTCATGCCGTTCGTGGATGTGCCATCGCTGATGATCACGGTCGGCGGATCGATCGCGGCAACCCTGATCAATTTTCCAATGGCGAAAGTCGTCAGCTTGTTCGGCGTGATGAGAAAGTGTTTCATGGTCTCGTTGCCGACACCACAGGCCGTGATCGAACAATTCAAGAATTTTGCCACGATCTCACGCCGCGAAGGGCTGCTGGCCCTGGAAAGTCAGGTTGAATCAATCAATGACACATTCCTGAAGCGTGGACTGGAACAGGTTGTGGGAGGTGTGACGAAGGAAGATTTGGTTTCGAGCCTCGAAACAGAGATTTCTTTTATCGAACAACGCCACCAGAACGGTAAGAAGATCGTGGACGGGATTGCCGCCGCGGCACCGGCATTCGGTATGATCGGCACCCTGATTGGGTTGGTGCAGATGTTGCGCTCACTTGATGATCCCAGTCAGATCGGCGGCGGGATGGCGGTTGCGTTGTTAACAACCCTGTACGGCGCCGTCATCGCCAACATGTTTTGCATACCGCTGGCGGGAAAACTAGAGGCTCGAAGTCAGGAAGAACTAATGATCCGTCAGTTGATGCTTTCCGGACTCACGTCTTTGATCGAAGGAAACGCGCCGCGGGCGCTGGAACAGCGGCTTCTCGCATTCCTCTCACCAAAGCTTCGTGAAATGTACGCAGCAGAGTCGAAAGCGGCCTGACATTGGTCGGATTCGTGATCATGCCCTGCCGATGAACGATAAACAACAGGAGTAATGCTGTCCAATGGCTTCAGGTAAATGCCGATGCCCGCCACCTCCGATGGAGATTCCGAAGTGGTTCGTGACCTACAGCGACGTGATTACGCTGCTGATGACATTCTTCATCCTGCTTCTGACCTTCGCCAACAGCGAACCTGAAAACTTTGAAAAGATGCAGGTGGCCACGTTCGGAGGGGCCGGGTCCGGAGGGCTGGCGGGGCCGCCAACCAAAGGTATCGACAAAGACTCGGTCAATGTGCGTTATCGGCCCAGTTCTTCGCGGAGTACACCGCGTGGCACCGAAATGACGCCGACAGAATTGACGCCGATTGGCGATGCCGCTTCAAAGGGGCTGGATGCCCTTGATAATCCCGAAGAACTCGCGTCGGCGGAGCGTACGAGCACGACGTTGCTGATGGAAAGTTTGCGGGACGGAAACGGGCAACTGACGTCACAGGCAATGCAACAGCTGCGAATGATCGCCATCCAGATGAAGAGCCTTCCGCTCAGTGCGGATCTGCAGATCTCTGCTCCGGATGACCTTGATTTCGCTGTAGGAATGGCGCGTTACATGCAGGATGAACTGAACGTACCGTCCGGACGTCTGTCCGTCAGCATCGGGACATCAACGGTCGGTAAGTCGATGAAGATCACGATGACACGCACCAAAGACTGATTTCAATCCCGGATGATGAACCATGGCACGCTGTAAATGTCCTTCGTTTGGCCCGAACCAGGCGTATCTGTTGTCTTTCGGAGACTGCATGACCGCCTTGTTGGCATTCTTTATTGTTCTGAACTCCATGGCCGAAGACCAGACCGGGGCGAATTTGTATTCAGGAACGGGCTCCTTTAATGCCGCCCTGAGTACTCATGGAATGCCGGGGTCGTTTCCAAACAACCGTTCAAGCAAAGTCGTGCAGCAGAACGCCGTTGCTCCCAAGTATATGGTGGGTGACCCCGAACAGGAGGACTTCGGAAATGGAGCCGGTCCGGATGAAACTGACGATGGCGGCCGCATTATTAACCGCGAAGAAGATCAATTCAGCCGCTTCCTTTCAGAACTTCAACGCGTTTCGACTCTGAAAAAAGAGCCGGAAGTGCTGGGCGAGTTTTCACTCGACGTCTTCAGCGCAATCCCCGCCGAAGGTTCGCTGATGACACCGGAACTCAAAGCAACACTCGGCCAGGTAAGGTCAAGCTTCAGTTCAAAAAACTACGCGATGGAGATTACCGTCTGGGCGACGACGCCGTCTCAGACCGCATGGACGCGCGCGGCAAGGCAGGCCAGCGAGATTCGTTCCGAGGCGATCAACTATCTCAAGGCAGATGCCGTCAAGCAGCAGCGAATCACGGCAGTTGGTCGCACCTGGATCGCCGCAAAACTGAAACGTCCCTCCGTCTCGATCAGTCTTCGCCGACTTGAATCCTCCGGCCGCTAAAGGCGTGTGCATACCCAAGGCCACGTGTCGCTCGAGCCAAATCCCCGACCCAGCAAAATCCCGTCGGCGGAGCGACGGGCGTACAGTACACCCGCCGCTCCGTCGGCGGGATTGCTTCCACTTTCGCACAACATGGTCCCTGACACCGCCAGGAACGTCAGATCGAAATTTTCCGATTGCGACTGGTCACATCCCAGTATTCCCGGACCTGACCTTTTTCGATAACAGCGACATTGTTGTAGAGGGCACTTGTGGGGCAGATGTGCGTTGGAATAGCCAGCAGGACATCGCCTGGCTGATATTTTTGGGCATGGGGCGTCACCAGTCCCATGTGCTCCTCGTTGTGGATTTCCTGCACCGCATCGGGTAAATCCGGAAAGAACACTCGCATCCCTTTCGGCGGATCAGCCGCGACGGCCTTGTTGCCGATGTCAAGCGTCATGCGGTCCGGGGCAGGACGACTGATAACCCGCGTGACGACGGCCGCCGCTGCTTCAAACGGCAGATCAGGGAATCCGACGGCATACCCTGAATCATAAAGGACACTGGTTCCAGGACATAATTCAATTGCCGGGTCATCCATCTCAGCGTAACATGGAAAGGTGGGGGTGCCACCACAGGCCAGAGCAGGCACGGACGCATGGGCCGCTTCGCATTTGCTGCGAAGTTCCTGGACTCCGGACCAGGCTGCTGCCACCGCTGCCTTGCGTTCGCTCAGTGATGATTGTTTGAGGTGCCCGTCGTAGACATGAAATCCAGCGGCGCGCAACCCCGGCAGTTTCGAAGCGAGGACATACAGCGTCACCGCTGCCGGATCGTCCGGACAAACTCCGGTACGATTCATGCCCACATTAACATCGAGCATCACGCCGATTGTGACATTTGCTTTTACCGCCGATGCCGACAGCTGTTGCAGGGGTTTTTCATGGTCGGTGGTTACTGAAAAACGACATGCCGGGAACTTCACGGCCAGCGCGGTCACGCGATTGATGTTCGGACCCACAGGATTATACGCCAGCAGGACATCGGTGGCTCCTGCCGCCGCAAGCATTTCGCATTCGGCAATCGTGGCAGCTTTATGTTTTGTCACCCCCTGTTCCACCCACATGCGGATAATCTGTTCCATCTTGTGTGTCTTGCAGTGCGGTCGCAGCCGACTCGGGTGGCCTGCCATCACCAGCATGCTGTCCAGATTTGACAGCAATCGATCGCGAAAGATTACCAGCGATGGACTCAGCAAACTCTCCAGCGTGGAAGATTCGATAAGGGGCAGTGAATGTGACATAGTGATGGTTCAGTCGTGTGGTCGATGGTTTCAGAGGGCCTGAATTTCTGCCTCTATCGTCTCGCAAACTGTCGGGATACTCAAGGCAGTCAGAGGAAAAAACAATTTCTTCCATTACTGGACAGGCTGTCCCTGCCGTGGGCAACCTCGTTAAGGAACTTGAATTATTTGGCCCATGGCCGAAAGGCCGGTTTATTCGCAAGATGCGGTTTACCGTGCGCTTACGGTTTATTTGCAGCGTGCTATGGCCTAAGCCTTTCGACCACGGGTTTAACGTTTGTGTTTTTCGGCAGATAAATCATTCACGGTGTTGTGCCTTCGGTGGATGCGTTGACTGGAGGTAAATCGAAGAGCGATCTGGTTGACCGCGGAGCTATTTTTGTGCCATTCAGGAATCTGCGGAAAAGTCCAGGGTTCCTGGTTCAGCTATTGCCCTGAACCAGCCGATCAACTATTGGAACAAATCGGCAGGCGTCTCCGGACTCTGCCGTATTTCAGAATCAACATCTGTAACCCCGACGGAGATCTCAAACCAAACGCGTAGGCCCGGATCACGAATGAGTGCACGTTTTAACGTGACTCGATCCTCGCCTGATTCGCAAACGTATCCACCGTTCGCAGTTCAACTTGATTCTGAAACAAGCAAAGGCCGTGGTCAGTCTGACTGATCCCGGCCTTTCGCTTTTATCGGCTGACTTGTTGTCGGATGGGTGCAGCGGTGCGCAACACGCCCGTTGGCAGGGCTCACAGGAACATGGTGTGTTTCTCCGGCGCCGCACACGCCCTGCAGAAATCACAGCATCACA
>JAGQQS010000403.1 GCA_020426105.1 Planctomycetaceae bacterium | reverse complement strand
TTCATCACAACCTGAGCGTGACCCTGTGGCTGAAAATCACCACCCATCACACCAAATGACATGACGGGGTTCCCATCCCGGGTCATAAACGCAGGTATAATTGTATGGAAGGGACGCTTGTGTGGTTCAAGTCGGTTGCGGTGATTGGGATCCAGCGAAAATGACTGGCCGCGGTTCTGAATCGGGAATCCAAGGCCTTCGGGACAAATGGTTGATCCATAGCCATGATAGTTGCTCTGGATCAGTGAAATCATATTCCCTTCGTTGTCTGCGGCCGTAAGATAGACGGTGTCCGTATCGAGTGCAGGGTCTCCGTATTTTACGGTTGGACGCGCGTGTTTTGGATCGATTAACTTGACGCGTTGACGGGCGTACTCTTTGGAGATCAACCACTCAACGGGCACATCTGCGAATTCAACGTCGGCGTAGTATTGCGCTCGATCCTCAAACGCCAGTTTCTTGGCTTCCACGAACAGATGCAGATGTTCGGCGGAGTTTGGCTTGAGACTGCTGATATCAAAGTGCTCCAGCATATTCAGAATCTGCAATGCGGCGATCCCCTGACCATTCGGCGGAATCTCCCACACATCCCAACCACGATAGTTGCTGCTTACCGGATCAACCCAGGTGGCTGTGTGTTCCTTGAGGTCTCTGAGACTCATCTTCCCACCGAGCCTGTCTGAGGCCGCCACGATTCGCTCGGCAATCTCTCCCTGATAAAACGCCTCAGGGCCGCCTTCAGCGATTGATCGATAAGAATTTGCCAGCATGGGGTTCCGGAAAACATCGCCGTAACTCGGCCGCTGGCCGCCCGGATGAAACACACGGGCCAGACTGGGCGCCTGTTTCGCATCAAATTCAAAGTACGTTGAGATAATCGGCGACAACGGAAATCCGTTCACCGCGTAGTCGATGGAAGACTCGAGGCACTGAGAAAGTTTGAGTTTTCCAAAGCGGCTGTTGAGTGCTCCCCAGCCGCTCACGCAGCCCGGCACATTCCAGCTCAATGGACTGACACGCGGGATCGAAGTCAATCCCAATGCGGCGGCGGACTCAAGATTCCAGTCGTATGGAGCCCGGCCACTGGCATTCAAACCATAGAGCTTCCTGTCTTTCTCAATCCACACGATGGCAAACAGATCGCCTCCGATTCCATTGCTGGCGGCTTCTGTCAGGCCCAGCATTGCATTGGTACAAATCGCCGCGTCGATGCAGTTGCCACCCGCTTTCAGGATATCGACACCAGCCTGGGCCGCCAGCGGCTGACTGGCGCAGACCACGCCATGCTGACAAACGACAGTCGAACGGTTGAGGTTCCTGTCTTTCAACAGGTCTCTATCCAGCCGCGCGGCGGTGTTCCCGGAATCCTCGGCGGCAAACAGCTTCGCCGCCGCAAATGTACTCACGCCGGCAAGTTGAATGAATCGTCGACGCTTCATGGGAACGCTCCGCAGCAGTGGTGTGACTTGTTGAGGCCGTCTGATGATTATGGCAGCTTGTGGAAGCGGAATCCATCTCAACCGGTCTATGCCACGAGCGCGTGCGTCTGAAAAGCGCGCATCACCAGCGCTGCAGTTTCACCGCGTGTATCCGAATGCATTCAATACCGCGGCACATTCGGATCAATTTTCAGCGACCATGCTTCGATGCCACCAGCCATACTTAGTGCGCGACTAAATCCCTGTTGTTGCAGCCACAATGCGACGTGCATGCTGCGAACTCCATGATGGCAATAGACGATGACGTCTGCCATTCGATACGACTCAATTTCTGTCACGCGTCGCTGAAGCTCGCTCATCGGGATCAGCGTCGCGCCTTCGATCCGGCAATACTCCCATTCATGCTGTTCCCGACAATCGAGCAGCAGGAACGTGTCGCCTGCGGTAATTTTTGACTGCACACCCTGACAGGAAATTTCCATTTGCCGCCTGTGCTCGCCTCCGGCGAATCCTTTACTACAAACTGGACCGTGTGACGAAAACTCGTTCAGCATGAATACTTCAATTGCACTTCCATGGATCAGGTATTTGCCGATCAGACGGCGTTGAGCAATGTGCTGTGGCCAATGGAGCCATCACGCTCCGCGTGATGAGCCCGTTCTCTTACATGTGAATATGGCAAGCCCGGTTGACTTGTCAATAGATTCCTTGAATCCTGTTGTATGAGAAGCCACCCGGGTTTGTTGAGCAAAAGGCCACCTTGTGGGCTTATCTCGGCGGAGCGAGATGGCTGCATTTAATCTCATGGGGACAAAAAGGCTGCGTTTCCCCTTTGCGCCTTAACAGCCTTGCCCTCCGAGCCTAACATACAGAGGAACGAACCTCTTCGAGGTCTCAACAATTTGTGAATATGTAAATTCCCTGAAAGTGATGAGGTTCGCTCAAGATGTCAAACTTACGTCCCCCGGGATCCGTCGCCTACAATAACGCAGGACGCGTCGTGCTTGTCAGTGGTGGTGCCAGCGGGATTGGACGAGCCATCTGTGAAGCGTTTGTCCATACCGGTGCGGATGTCGTCTGTCTGGACATCGACGCTGATGCGGCGGCGAGTTTGCCGGATGGTATCGCGTTCGTCGCCGGGGACACATCCAGCGAAGACGATTGTCGCAATGCGGTCGAATTTGCAATCCAGACATTCGGCGGACTCGACGTGCTGGTCAACAATGCGGCTATTCAGCCCCCTTCTTCCTACGCATCACTGCACGAATTTCCCAGGGATTTGTGGGAACGCATGGTAGGTGTCAACTTCACGGGTTATTCGTTCCTGGCGAAACACGCACTCCTGCAAATGCTGCAGCAGCAGAGCGGGGTGATTGTCAATATGGCCAGCGGCCAGGCACATCGTACGGCTCGCAAAGTTCCGGCATATGGCCCCATCAAAGCGGCCAATCTGCTGCAGACCCGACAATGGGGCGTCGATTACGCCCGGAATGGGATCCGCGTGGTGTCGGTTTCTCCTGGTGCCATCAGGACACCTTTGGTTGAGGCTACTTTACGTGAGCAGGGCGGTGAGGCGCAGCTGGCGAACCGGCATCCTCTGGGTCGGATTGGCCGTCCTGAAGAAGTGGCGGCCGCTGTCCTGTGGCTGGCCAGCGATGCTGCTTCATTCGTGACTGCGACTGATCTTGAAGTTGATGGCGGTTTGGGGGCCTTCGGTGCCTTTGCGGATCCATATCCAATGCCCGCACCATGATGATTTGTCCGCCCGCTCAGTCCTCATCCAAAGCACAATTTTCCATGGCATCTTCAAAACTCTGCATTGTCCTGACTATGACCATTGCTGCACACGCTGCCGTCGCTGAAGACGGCATGTATCCCATGAGCGAACTGCCGCGTCTGAATCTTGCCGAAAAAGGTATTGAATTGACGGCCGATCAGTTGTTCAACCCTGATCGAATCAGTCTGGTGGACGGTATTTGCCGGGTCAACGGCTGTACCGGGTCCTTCGTTTCCGACAGTGGTTTAATCATTACAAATCATCACTGCGCTTATGACGCGATTCAAAAAGCCAGTACGCCGCAACGCGATCTGCTCGCCGCCGGTTTCAGCGCGGCGACACGCGACGAGGAGATTTCTGCCCCGGATTATCAGGTGCGGATTACCGAGAATTATCGCGATGTCTCCGCTGAAGTCCTCGCGTCAGTCAATGATGCAATGTCGTTCCTCGAACGCACGAAGGCCATCGACAAGCGTCGAAAAGAACTGGAAGTCGCGGCCGAACAGGCCGCACCCGGACTGAGAGCCGAAGTTGCCGAGATGTTTGCCGGAAAAACGTATGTGTTATTCCTGTACACCTACCTCAAAGATGTGCGGCTGGTATTCGCTCCACCAGCATCGATTGGCAATTTCGGAGGAGAAGTCGATAACTGGGAATGGCCACGTCATACCGGTGATTTTTCCTTCATGCGGGCGTATACGGCACCTGACGGCACTTCGGCGACATATTCGCCACAGAACGTCCCGTACAAACCAAAGCGGTTTATTCAGGTGGCAGCTCAGGGAGTGGATGAAAA
>JAGQQS010000402.1 GCA_020426105.1 Planctomycetaceae bacterium | reverse complement strand
AATCGAGCAGAAGCCTGTCCGGGCAGTTTCTGTGGCTGCCGCGGTACGTCAACAAATGACGCTCGTTCCAGAATAAAATCTACCGCTTTCCGCTCGCGCAGCTGTGCCTGCAGATTCTCAATCATCCCGGACTTAACCAGGCGAGCCCTGATGCGTCGTACGGGTTCTCCACTCTGAAACGACATCATCAACATTTCACGGTCAATATCTGACTCTTCGCACTCGATCTTTTCGGCCGTCGCAATTTTGTCGAGAACAAAATGTTCCTTGAGTGCCTGAGTGGTCGTGGCCAGAGCATCCTGACGAATCTTATTTTCGCGAGCCATGATCTGTTCTCGCGTGAAACCTGCCTGCGACATTTCCAGGATCTCTCGCCGCAAGGCATTTTCCGTCTGCTGACGAACGAGCGATTCCGGGAGATCCCAATCTGCCGATTCCAGAATCTTTTCAAGTACCTGCCGACGCGTCTCCTGCCGCTGTTGATATTCAAACTGCCGTGTCATCGCACTTCGCAGTTGGGCATCCAGTTCCGTCTCGTTTTCGGCGTTCACGCGTTCGCAGAATTCCTTATCGACTACCGGAGTGCGAGACTCCTGCACCTCGGTCACCGTAAACGTTGCCGTCACGGATTCTCCGCGCATCTCGATGATCGGCGACTGGAGGGAAATCTGAATGTTCGCGGTTCGCGTGTCACCAGCCTTAGCACCGGCCATCAGAGTGTCAAACCCGTCAAGCACAGCGTCCTGAAAGTCCAACTGCGGCATAACTCGAAAGCTCTGCTCGTCAATCTCACGAATCGTTTTGCCGTTGTAGTCGAACTTCAAATCACAAATCACATAATCGCCCGCTGCTGCAGGCTGATCAACTGTGACCCGTTCTGCGTAAGACTCAAGAAACAGCGCCTTGTACTCTGCCAACTCTTCAGCGGTCGGCTCACTCGCAGAACGCTCAATCGAAATTCCGGTATAATCCGGCAGATCAAATTCCGGCCGCACTTCTACGTCAAACTCGTAGTGAAAGTCACCGGTCTCAGGAATATCCAGGCTCTCCACGTCAATTCGCGGCTCATTGATGGGCTCAATGTTGCTCTCATCCGAAAGTTGCTCCAAACTCGCCATCAGAACTTTTTGTTTGATGTCGGCTGCAATTTCCTTCCTGAATCGCTTCTCCAGCAGCGCCGTCGGAACTTTCCCGACGCGAAATCCCGGAACTTCTGCCTTCTGAGACAATTCTTCCAGAGCCTCATCACGAATGGAGCGAATATCCGCTTCTGACACCGTGACGGACACATGCTTACGACAAGCGCCGATCTCCTTAATCTCCACCTTCAGCGACATGCGTGCTTCTGTCTCTTCGGTGTCGGCGACGGCCTGCCCGGATACATCAGAACTCATTCTGGAACCTTTTCAACATCGTTATCGTGCGAACTGCTGTACCTGTGCCGAATCCGCCCGGTTTACCCGGTGAAGACTGAACTCAACGCCATCATCGACTCTTCACTGACACCGGAGCATCCTCCGGAAATCTACCAGGCCCCAGGCAATGGAAAAAGCGGGTGAAGGGACTCGAACCCTCGACAACCACGTTGGCAACGTGGTGCTCTACCAACTGAGCTACACCCGCATTTCAGATGTTTACCATGCCCGATGCGACATGAAAACACGACTAAATTGTAACGAATCCATTGTCGTCCGAAAACTCCGCATTCCATTATAGCGGTTTCGGGAACCCCTGCGATTTCTGGAATCATCGGGCTGCCGTACTTCCGCTGAATGGCATGAACCACCCGACGACCGTCTCAGGTCGGGGATTATGTCTGTTTTTGCCTCTCCGTCAACAGATCCCTCACCGAATCCGACCGAAATCTCGTCTCAACGACTTTTCAGCTCTTCAGGCCCCGGAAACGCATGGATCCCTTTCGCTGCTCTCCCGTCGATTCAAATCAACAGCACGCAACTGCCACACGTCGGAGACCCTTACAAAACCTGCTTGACCAACGACGCTTGTGGTTGCGATTTAGGCAAGCAGGGAGGAAGAAACGGTCCACCCCGTCGATGACAAACGACTCATTCGGCAGGCATCGAACGATGAAATTCAGCGGCCGCCCACTTATCGCGTGAAGCACCATTCAGCGAACTCGGCCATCACAGCATCCACGCGCTCATTATTTCGCCTGAATAATTCTCGAGATTGCTGAGCTTCGTACGCCGAATCATCCTGAACCATTGCCGACTCGCTCGTGGATTCAATGGATCCTGCGATTGGGAGAGTCCGCTGTTTGTGGGGCACAATGGCTTCCCTGGAATCATGTACAGACTGCAGAAGTCGGGCGGGCAGAGCGGCCACTGTCGGCGACAGGAAATCACGACCATCTTCCAAAGCTTCCTTCGCGACAACCCTGAATTCCACAGACGTACTCCACACGCTGACATCGCCGTTTGTATCGACAGCTCGGATCCATGCCCGGTATGAGCCAGCGGCCAGAGACGTGGTTGGCGTGAATGATGTCCCCGTCAACGCCTCCTGTCGGATAATCTGAGCCTGGCCTCCGACTTTATCAACCCAGAGGTCATAGTGAACCGCCCCGTCAACTTGCTGCCATGTGAAGGTTGGCGTGCTGTCGCTGATGCTGCCAGAGGGCGTTATCAGTCGCGTCCGCCCACCGATCGTGAAATCCGCCGGCGCTGACCACAGACTTCGGAGGCCATCTGACGTTTCGGCGCGCACCCACCAGCGGTACGGACCATCCGCGAGCCCTGATCCAAGCGTGAACTGCGACGAAGAAATATTCCTTTGTTCCAGCACTACGGCGCCTGTACTCTGATTGCGGAGATAGACTTCGTACACTGCAGCGCCCGGCAGGTTATTCCAGCGCAGCGTGGGGGTGTTGTCAAAAGTCAGGCTCGATCCCGGAATCACGGTTGGTGAAGCGGTGATCCGAAAATCGATGGCCGAAGACCAGTTTGACTTGAAATTTCCCTCGCCGACTCCCCGGATCCACGCTCGGTAGTTTCCAATCCTCATTGGCTCGGAGGCTGCGAATGTGGTCGAAGTCAGTCTGTCGTTTCGAACGGACTGCGACAGCCCTGTACTGCGATCATCAATCCAGAGGTCATAAGTTGTGGCGCCAGGGAGCGAAGTCCATTGCAGGACCGGCGATTGATTGAAGGTCGTGTTAGCCCCATGAGTAAACTCCGGTCCTGGAGTAATATTGAAGTTGACCGCAGAGCTCCACGCGCCGGGAGCACTGTCTCTGGCAATGCCCCGCGCCCAGGCCCGATAAGACCCGATCGGCAGGTCCTTTGGAATCGTGAAGTAGGTCAGACTGATATTTGAACTGCGAACGATCTGCGCTACCCCGGAACTGAGATTGTTAATCCAGATGTCATAGTGGTCGGCCCCCGGCAGCGAGCTCCATGTCAGGGTCGGGCGGTGCGTCAACTGTACGGGATTCAGACTGGTCAGGCCCACGGAGGTCACCACGCTGAAATCTCTGCCCTGTGACCAGTCCGAGACAATTTCAGAGCCCGCAAATGCCCGGACCCAGACGCGAAAACGCCCAATCCCCAGCTCCGTGGTCGGAACGTACGAGAGTTCCGGAGTTGATGTCCGAATGACGGCACTGGCGTTCCTGCTGAGGTCATTAATCCAGACCTCATAGAGGCTCGCACCGGCCACTGCAGGCCAACTGATCAACGGACGTTGACTCGTCGTTGTTGCTGGAACGTCAATCGATGGTTTCGCAAGTTTCACGCCTCCCAGTGTCACACTCAAATTGTCGATCGCCCAGGATTCATTGCTCCCGCCCTGGTATCCAGCTCCGTTGGCATACCACTCCACAGTGAGTGTGCTCGATGTATGCGGGATCAGATTGAAAGTTGGTTCGTTGCCCATGGCATACAGCGCATCACCCCAAAATTCTTCCTGTCCCAGCCCCGTATCAAGCCCGAGGTTCGCAAATCCGTTCGGGCTGAACGATGCCGTCGCACCAATCCGCGGAGTAAGCAACACACCGTCAGGCGGCAGATAGGTTTGCGAAGACAGCACAAAATTATCAAAGGCCTCGGAAAATAGGGTTCTTCCGTCAACCGAGGCATTGAAGAAATCGGGACTCGCTTCCCCATCGGCTCCATCCCATGAGTTAATGATGGCCAGCAAAAAATCGAGACTGACGCTGGTGTGTTCCGGTAGGTTGGTCAGCTTCAGAACGGTCGAGGACAATTGTGGAACAGCGGTGTTCTGCAAAAAATTGCCCGTGTTGTAACCTTCTGAACCGCGAATAAATCCTGGCCCTGAGATCTCAGCAGGGATCCCCGACTCAAAATCGGTGCTGAAGAACGTGATATCCGGCGCTCCGTTGAAGGCTTCCAGCGTCACGCTCAGGTCGTCAATCGCCCAGGATTCATTACCGCCGCCCTGGTATCCGGCTCCACTGGCGAACCATTCAACAGTGAGGGTACTGGATGTATGGGGAATCCCACTGAAAGTGGGATCATTGCCCATGGCGTACAGTGCATCTCCCCAAAACTCTTCCTGACCGATCCCCGTGTCGAGCCCAAGGTTAGAAAAACTATCGGGGCTGACAGAAATCGTCGGACCGATCCGGGGCGTCAGCAACACTCCAGCAGGCGGGACATATGCCTGCGACGACAGAACGAAATTGTCAAACGTGTTTGAGAAGATTGTCTTTCCATCCACAGAGACGTTAAATACATCAGGACTTGATGCCCCATCTGCTCCATCCCACGAATTGATGATCGCCAGCAGAAAATCCAGGCGGATGCTGCGATGTTCCGGCAAGCCGGTTAATGTGAGAACAGTCGATGCATTCTGCGGAACAGACGTGTTCTGCAGGAAGGCCTCTGTGTGGTAGCCCTCTGAGTCCCGGATTATTCCCGGCCCCGTTATCTCAGCAGGAATTCCAGACTCAAAATCTGTGCTGAAGACCGTGATTTCGCGTGGTGGTTTCCAACTCTGGATTTTCAGAGTTGCAGCACCTTGAGAGAAGACTTCAAACGTACTGCCTCCGATCCATTCGTCAGCAATCTGAACCCATCCGGTGCCCGGATTAACGATGTCGTCGGGACCGCGTCTGACAATCAGCGTGTTGGAGTGACTGCTGATGTTGAGTACTTCCTGCTTATTAAGTGTGAGTGTGTTGGCCCCGTTGCCGACGATATCGATGACGTTGATACTCTGAATGCGGTTGTCGCGAATCGTGGTGAGGTCGAGCGAGATGCCGCTGCCGTCGAGTCGCAGAGTATTTGTACCCGTGCCGCCGACGATGCGGCGGGTCGAGGAGAAGTTGGCATCGGGGATCGCCAGAATATCGTTTCCCTCACCACCAATGAGCACGTCCGGACCGCCGTCGCTAATGAGAATATCATTGCCACCTCCGCCGATTAAGACATCCCGAGCTGCACCGTTCACGGCAGTCAACGAACTCGCGGTGCCACCTCCGATCTGCGTTTCCGCTCCTCCAGTAAAATTGCCACCAAATACCACATAGCTTTCGCCAGCGTCAGTGGCGTCGGCATCGCCGCTGAAAGCTCCAATGATCAGATCATCAAAACCATCTCCATTCACGTCACCGGCACTGTTTACGAAGAACCCGGAATAGTCATAGGCATCAATTCCGTCGAGCTTGAAGCCAATGCTGCCATTCAGCGACGATAGATCTAAAGTGGACGTGAAACTGCCCGATTTTCCGAACACCACGTAGCTCTCACCGCTGTAATTTGGCCCGGCATGGACAAAGGGCGAGCCAATGATCAGATCGTCGAAGCCATCCCCATTCACGTCACCCGCTCCTCTCGCTTGACGACCGGACCTGTCATTGGTGTCGATTCCGTTGAGTCGGAAGCCGTTACTGCCATTCAGCGACGACAAGTCAAATGAGGACGCGAAACCGCCTGATTTTCCAAATACCACGTAGCTCTCACCCCCGTCAATACCCCCCGAGTAGGCGTGGGAAGCCGCAATAATCAGGTCGTCGAAGCCATCCCCGTTCACGTCGCCCGCGCTACTCACACAGCCACCGGAACGGTCACCGGGGTCAACTCCGACGAGCCGAAAGCCGTTATTTCCATTCAGCGACGAGAATTCCAGCAACGATGCAAAACCGCCCGATTTCCCGAACACTAAGTAGCTCTCACCACTTAAGTTCCCTCCGGCGTTACCGCGATAGGCTCCAATGATCAGATCGCCGAAGCCATCGCCGTTGACATCGCCCGCAGCACTCACTGCAACGCCTGGTTCGGCAGATGGGTCAAGTCCGTTGATGCGAAAGCCGTTGCTGCCATTCAACGACGAAAGGTCCAGTGATGACGCAAAACTGTTCGGTTTTCCTAAGACTACGTAACTTTCACCGTTGTGATTGGCTCCCCCATGATCTGCTGCGATGATGAGGTCGTCGAAGCCGTCACCGTTCACATCACCCGCGCTACTCACAGAACCTCCGGATAAGTCACCCGCATCAACACCGTTCATCCGAAAACCGTTGCTGCCATCAAGAGAGGATAAATCCAGCGCCGACGCGAAGCCGCCGGATTTTCCGAACACCAAATAGCTTTGACCACTGTGATTGGCCCCCGCATAGGTCCCGTCAGCTCCAACGATAAGATCATCGAAACCGTCGCCGTTGACATCACCCGCGCTGCTTACAGAAACGCCGGAAGAATCAGCGGCATCAACGCCGTTGAGCCGAAAGCCGTTATTACCATCCAGCGACGACAAATCCAGTGCCGACGCAAAACCACCCGACCTTCCGAACACGACGTAGCTCTCACCGCTGTTGGACGCTCCTGCATCGGCGTTGTCAGCTCCAATAATAACATCATCGAACCCATCCCCATTCACGTCACCCGCGCTGCTGACAGATATGCCAGAATTATCACCGGCATCAATTCCATCGAGGCGAAAACCATTCGTGCCATTGAGCGACGACAGCGGTAATGGATTGAGGGCCGACAGCAACAGTCGCGGTGTGAGTGCCTCGACCATGGCTCCCTTGCGATCATTCCGCCAGCGCTTGCCGTCGCGATGCGTGAGATTCAATTTCAGAACTTGAAGCCAGTTGATCGGGCACATGCAGCGGACTCTCAAAAACTCAGGGTCATTACACGACGTCTTCAGGACATTTGAACACCATTGCGGCGACGCTACAGTAAACCCGGTCGCCACCTACGTCAAACAATCACTGCGTCAATTGCGGCAATATCCGCCAGGTCCGGCCCACGATCCTCCTTGCGGTTTCGCTCGCAGATTTAACTGCGTAGCTGAAATCCCGCCGATGGAGCGACCTATGGCGTGGACTTAATTCCAAGCCACTGCCCTTATTCCAGCTGTTGCAGATTTTTCGCAACAATCCCGATTCTCCGTTTCCGAGCAAGCACTGTGGCCTTCGCCCCTGTCAGGATTTCTGGCGGGACATCGAACTCATCATGGCTCGGTACGCCGCTTCCAGTCCCCGCGTGAATTCCGGTCCGTCGCAAATCGGTGAGTTGAACAGGCGGGTTCGCAACGTGGTTCGATATTCTGCCAGCCGTCTGCGATCGATTGAAAGACCAACCGCAATACGAACATAGTCCGTCGCCGATTCTGCGATCCAGTCATTCAGTTCCAGCGTCTTCAATATGCTCAGGCCCATGCGGCTGAAAAAGTGCTGCCCGGGCAGTGTAATTACCGGGACGCCCATCCACAGAGCCTCGCAGGTCGTTGTGCCCCCGTTGTAGGGCAGCGGGTCCAGAGCAATATCGATTCTTCGGTATTCATCCAGAAATTTTGCCAGTGGCACGGTGGGCGGCAACAAATCAACGCGTGCCCGATCGATACCCTTTGCTGCAAATTGTTCATGAAACAATTCGCGTGTCTGTGCATCCACGAAGGACAGCGCTTTGAGGACCAGCCTTGCATCAGGCACGGCGTGCAGAATCTCCGACCACAGCTTCACCGTCGTCGGACTGATCTTGGGCAGATTGTTAAACGATCCGAACGTCACAAATCCGTTTTCTTCGCACGGTGGCGATGCCACGGGTGGTGCGGCGTCATGGGGATGAAAGCACAGAAAACAGTTGTCCAGACGCTGTACATTCTCTGTGTACAGGTCGGCGAATTCAGGCGGACTGACATGGTGATCCGAAATCACGAAGTCCATATTCGGCAGTCCTGACGTACATGGATAACCAAGATACATCGCCTGCACCGCTGCCGCTCGGCGCGTGATCATGGCCGCTCGATTGCCTGCGGTGTGTCCACACAGATCAATCAGCAGGTCAATGTTGTCGCGACGAATACGAAGCAGCAATGCATCGTCTGACAGCTGGTGCGCATCGCACCAGCCATCGGAGTTCAATTTCAGGAGTTCCGTCAATTCATCGATGCCCTCGCCAACGTGATAGCATGTCGTATGCAGCTGACTGCGATCGCGATGCTGCAGGATGGCACGCATGAAATAGCCGACGGGATGACTTTTAAGATCGCCGGATAAATAGCCGACTCGCAAAACACGCGTGGTTGAACGAAGGGCCGCAGGATCATGCTCAGGCGATCGAGTGCCATGAGTCCCCTGATTCCAGGGCCAGCAGACATCCGGGTGTTTACGCTCGTGCCCTGTCGTGTCTTCGAAGGCGGGCTGTAAGCCTGTGGCGATTTGAGCAATCGCCCGACCGCCCTCCCGCTGCACCTGTGTCACTTCTTTCGCATCAAGCTGATCCGCATACAGCGACGTAAACAACAGGTTTGACCATGCCGCGCTGTTGTTCGGGAGGCAACGAATGCACTCGCGAAACGCCGCCATCGCCTCCGAAATGCTTGCCTGTTGAGTCAAGCCAAACGCCCACAACCCGTGCCCTATCGGATCATTTCGATTGGCTTCAACCAAAATCGTGGCGTGTTCGGCCGACGCCGCGATGTGTCCTGTTTCCATCAGGGTCGTACCCAACATGAATCGCGCCGCTCGGTATTGCGGACGAATATCCAGGCCCTTGCGCAGCAGATCGACTGCCGCATCAATGCGTCCTGCCTTTCGAAATTCGTCCGCTCGTTGCAGCAGACGACGTTCATCAGGTTCGGCCTTGATCAGTAAGGTTTCCAATGGGTCGGTTGAACTCGCATGAGATCCTGACCGCACCACCTGCTGAAACCGATGATATAGTCTGATCGCCGTAGTGGAACGGGACGGCGCGGCTCCCGCCGAACCCTCGGTCGCGGCTGTCCGGATTTCGCCAGATGTAGCTTCATTCCGGAAATGAATCGCATTTAATGCCAGTCCGACACGTGACACATCAAGACCACAATACTTTGCGAGACGAGTCAATTCAGACTCTGCCGACTGCGGATCGACAAACGATTCGTATGCGCCGACAAACCAGTCCTGATTCGAGCACCGCTGCCACAGGATCTGATGGTAAGCCAGCCAGATTTCCGTGGCCATGGCGGCGAGTTGATCCGCAGGCATTTTGTTCGCGGGATTTCGCTGAACTCGCTGGACCAGCGATCGCACCACACCCGCTGGATGTCGTATCACAATTACGGGACGAACATCGCTAAATCCCAGCTCGATCAATACTCGCAGCCAGACGTCAAACGTCAGAACCGTTCGTGGATCTTTCCAGCCCCAGACGGATGACGAAAACGTGGCTTCAATAAAGGTTCGGAGTTCAGTCACTTTATGAGGTTCAACGATGATTCGTTCACAGAGTTGCGGTAATGCGGTGAGCGTGGCGTAAGGTCCAAAGCCATCTTCGTCGCATTGCATCGTGCGGAGCAGTTCGGCATTGATCCGCACAAAAAAAGCGTTCTCCCAGTAACCATCCGGATTATCGGGTGTCGGCTCCAGCAGAGGCGTGCCAAGATCCATTCCCAGCTGTCGCAGCGCCCCGGCCAGCATTGACGTGCCGCTGCGATGCATACCCAGCACGGGTATCACGATTGGACTGTTTACGTTTCGCGCAGGTGTCTGTTGTGTCATTTTGTCGTCGGGCAGGACAGCCTGCACTACACCTGGAAATGTACGATCCAATCCCGTCGGCGGAGCTGATGTCCGCCACGCTCCGCGAATGTTCAAAGCACCTTCGCCTCTCCGATCCGCAGGACTCGACGAATTTCATCTGACTTG
>JAGQQS010000029.1 GCA_020426105.1 Planctomycetaceae bacterium | reverse complement strand
GACAACCATCCGCGACTGCACTCGCAAACAGCCGTGGCGCCGGTTTATGATGACGCCGGGAGGCGGCTAACGTACCGACCGGCCTGCCGGATCAGAATCGTTTCTTTAAATCATAATTTTAGCGTGTTGCTTTGTGAGGAGAATCTGGAGTGACGATCGAAGCTCGTTTGAATGAACTGGGAATTACCTTGCCGCCCGCACCCGCGCCTGGTGGACTTTATACACCGGTGGTGGTTGTCGGTAATATGGCCTACGTTTCTGGTCAGGTCGCGTATGACGCAAAGGGTGAGTTTTTAGTGGGGCGAGTCGGATCCGACCTGACCGAAGAACAGGGTGCCGCCGCAGCTCGAGCTGTGGCCCACGCGATGCTGGCTACGATCAAAGCATCCCTGGGAAGCCTGGATCGCGTCAAAAGAGTTGTCAAAGTATTGGGGTTCGTCAATTCCACTCCTGATTTTCTGACGCATCCAGCCGTCATGAACGGCTTTAGCAACGCGATGATCGAAGTGTATGGCGAGGCCGGCCGGGCCGCCCGCAGCGCGATTGGGACCAGTATATTGCCGCACAATGTCCCCGTGGAAGTCGAAGCCGTGCTCGAGCTGCATCCATCAGATCCATAAGGCACCGGCGCCTGCAATCGGTCTTCGCAGCAGGTAAAAACGGCAGACGCCGAAGCTCAGAAGTAATTTGGAAAAAACTCTCCAATTTCGCAGGAACGTTGAAATAACCTGAGTCTGCAGTGCATCGTTGATTGTGAATGCAGTTTTCTGCAGGGAGGACTTATTGACGCACGACGAAGGCAATCGCTTTGAACGCGAGGCTGAAACGCCACAGTCGCCAGACATCATGCGGTCGATGGTCATGAGTGCATGTGTACAGTGGGAATCTGACCTGAAGGGATTTTTGCTGGGTGTGCTTCGGAATCGCGAACAAGCGGACGACGTTTTTCAGAAGAGCGTGATTAAAGCCATTGAGTCTGCAGGTTCGGCCAGACGGGAGACACTGCGCGGCTGGTTGTTTCGAATCGCGCTTAATGAAGCGCGACAATTTCGGCGTCACCAGAAACGTGATTCTCAGCATCTAAAGCGATTTTCGGAACAGTTCGCCGGGGATTCCGAGAGCCATCCGGAAACTGAATGGATGCTGCATGCAAAAGTCGTGGACGAAGAAACCGTTCAGTTGATTCAGCAGTCATTGTTTCGTTTACCGGAGGAACAGCAGGAAGTGATTCGACGGCGAATCTACGACAACCAGACATTTGAGGAAATTGCGAAAAGTATGCAGCGTCCCCTGGGGACTGTACTCACGTGGATGCGTCGGGCGCTGCTGCGTTTAAAACTGGATTCCGGATTGCGTGCTTATGCGGATGATTCCAGTGAGTCGTGAAGCACAGCGCATCGTGACTCAATCACAACCCGTCGTTTTATCCTGCCGTTGTCTTACGTCTGAAAGCATACCCGATGAACAGTGATGCCTTCCTGAAAAACGGCAATTCAGCAGAATTGCAGCCTGAGCATCATGAAACTCAATGGCTGGCAATGCAGTACGTTCTCGGAGATTTGACTGACGAACAGACAGAGCAGTTCGAATTGGCGATGGCGGAAGATGTGACGCTGTGTGAATCGGTACTGATGGCGACGCGACTCTCTGCCGGCATTGTTCAAGCGTACGATTCACAGCTGCCATTTCAGTCGGCAACGAGATCTGTTCTGAAGGCAGAATCACCCCCGCGGCCCCGGTTCGTCCGATTTTCCGTTTTTGCCGCGACCGCAGCTTTAACGATGGTTGTCATCCTGCTGGTCACATTCGGCGGTGCCGCACAGCCGATCTTAACTGCCGCTCACGATGATGCCACTGCAGATGATGCCACTGCAGATG
>JAGQQS010000401.1 GCA_020426105.1 Planctomycetaceae bacterium | reverse complement strand
GCAGTTCTTCAATCAGAATGGCATCGGCATCACGAATAATTCGCAGGCGTTCTTCGGTAACCTCACCGAGGCAACGCACGGCCAGGCCCGGACCGGGGAACGGATGCCGCCAGACCATCACATCCGGCAATCCCAGCTCCAGCCCCATGCGACGTACTTCGTCTTTAAACAGGTCACGCAGCGGTTCGATCAGTTCGAATCCCAGTTCTGCCGGCAAACCGCCGACATTGTGATGCGACTTGATCGTGGCTGCCGGGCCGTCGGGGTTTGCTCCGGATTCAATCACATCCGGATACAGGGTCCCCTGAGCCAGATACTTCGCGTTGGGGATCGACCTGGCTTCGTCCCGAAACACATCGATAAAAACTTTTCCGATGATCTTGCGTTTTCGCTGCGGATCCGACACACCGGCCAGTTCCCCAAGGAATCTCGCACGGGCATCCACAACATGCAGATCCGTTTTGAAGTGTCGGGAAAACTGTTCTTCGACCTGTTGCCGTTCGTCCTTTCGCAGCATCCCATTGTCCACGAAAATACAGGACAGCTGTTTGCCGATGGCTTTGGAAATCAGTGCTGCAACCACGGATGAATCAACGCCGCCCGACAAGCCGCAGATTACCTGATCAGTTCCTACGATGGTACGAATGCGTTCCATCTGCTGTTCAATCAGCGAACTAATCCGCCACGTACCTTCACAACCGCAAATCTTCAACACAAAGTTGGCGAGCAGGTGGCCACCGAACTGTGTGTGCGTGACCTCCGGATGAAACTGTAATCCATAGATCATCCGGGACTTGTGATAAACCGCAGCGTTCGGACATGTGGACGTGTGTGCGATTGTTTCGAAGTCGCCGGCCAGTGCTTCGACCTGGTCACCATGACTCATCCAGGCGTTGAAGGTTTTAGGGATGCCATCGAACAGCGGATTTCCGGCCACATGGCTGCATGGCGCTCGACCAAATTCGCGTGCGTCGGCCGGGAGAATTTTTCCACCCAGAGTCTGGCAGGTGATCTGCATTCCGTAGCAAATCCCCAGAATGGGAACATTCAGCTCATAGATGGCCGGGTCAATTGTCGGTGCCCCCGCGCTGTAAACGCTGGCGGGCCCTCCGGACAGGATGATGCCCTTTGGGTTGAGTTCCCGAATTCGCTGAGCCGTTAAATCATGGCGTACCACCTGGCAAAAGACATTTTGTTCGCGCACCCGACGCGCGATCAGTTGTGCGGTCTGTGAGCCAAAATCCATCACCAGGACAAGTTCCTGTGGTGCGGCAGTGGCAGACGACGAGTGAGAGGCAGCAGAGGCTGACTGTGCAGAACCGGAACCAACCATGAGGAATCGGCAGTCTCAACAAGAACGGCACAGCACAATCGCGGTCCGGAAATCCCGGCAACGGCCTGGTTGCTGAATGTGCCTTGGTGACGTGGCCTCAACTCTCGCCGAGCGGCAACGAGTTTGAGAAAAACGCCAAAGCTTAACAAGCGGGCTCTCGGGTTCAATCCGAAGCCCGTCAGGCTGTTCAATTCCCCCGGAAATCATACTATGCACCAAAAAACAGGATGTACCGAACTCCCGTTGATACGAAATGACTATGAAGCCAGTAAATGCGGCCACAGGCTGGAGAGTCGCTCCGGCGGACGTCGAGCGGATCATTCCGTTCGAACTGCTGCTGGACCGAATAGCCGACGAACGCAGTTCTGAATGGGTTCGCCTCCGTCGTTACCTGCACTCCCATCCGGAGCCCAGCGGGGCCGAAATTCAGACGACGAAGTTTATTGCCGAGCGACTGTCGCAGCTCGGAATGACCCCGAATATTCCCACGCGCGGGATCGGTGTCATCGCCGATTTGAGAATTGGCACACCGGCCGAGGACAGTCCCATCGTGGCCGTCCGCGCGGATATCGACGCGTTACGCATGCAGGATCGCAAGTCTGCCGAGTATGCTTCCTGTTACCCCGGACTGGCACATGCCTGTGGTCACGACGCCCATACGACAGTCGTGCTTGCGGTTGCAGAGCTTCTGAAAACCATCGCCGACCGCCTGCCGGATTCGGAAGTCCCCTCAGCTCGGGTACGCTTCATCTTTCAGGCCGCGGAAGAAACAGCGCAAGGCGCAAACTGGATGGTTGAAGACGGCGCACTGGATGGAGTCACATCGATTCTGGGTCTGCACGTTGACCCCACGATCCTCGCAGGAAAAGTTGGCATCCGATATGGCGTCCTGACCGCTCAGGTTGACGAAGTACTGATTGAAATTCGGGGCAAGGGCGGCCATGCTGCACGACCGCAGCATACCAGTGATCCGATCGGCGCGGCTGCGCTCCTGGTATCGGCCCTGTACCAGGCCGTGCCGCGCCGCGCTGATTCATTGACGCCGATGGTGTTTTCTGTCGGTTCAATCCATGGGGGCACTGCGTCGAATGTGATTCCTGATCTCGTTGAGATCGCTGGCACGCTGCGTTCGACGGACCACTACACGCGCGACAGAATTGTCAGCAGTATCCAGCAGATCTGTACAGGGATTTCCGCCGCAACCGGAAATACCATTGATGTTACATTTCGCAGTCCTCTGGGTTCGGTTGTCAATGACGTGAACGTAATGTCAGCCATTGAAGCAGCCGCGATTCAGGTCCTTGGCGGAGAAAACATCGTGCTGATTGATCGCCCCAGCATGGGCGGTGAAGACTTTGCTGTGTATACGGATCATGTGCGTGGAGCACAATTCCGACTCGGTTGTGCCGGAACGAGTGGAGAATGGCCACTGCTGCACTCACCGATCTTCGACGTCGTTGAATCGGCAATTCCTGAGGGGGCCAGAATCATGGCGCGGGCAGCGCTGCTGCTGGCCATGATCGGGCCGGAGTCCGTGTCATGAATGTGATGCGATTCACACCCAACACCAGCCCCACGATCGGTGTGGAGATAGAACTCCAGCTTATCGATTCCAAAGAACTCGCACTGACCAGCGCAATTGATCAGGTCCTGACAGCCCTGCCGGATCACCTGAAAGATTCGGTCAAGCCTGAGCTGATGCAGTGCTACGTGGAAATTAATACCCGCATCTGCCGCAATGTGCGCGAAGTCGGCGAGGACCTGAGAGACAAACTGACTCAACTGGAATCCATCATTCATCCAATGGGTGTGCGCCTGCTCTGGTCGGGAACGCATCCGTTTTCATCCTGGCGACATCAGAAAATCACGAACCACGAACGTTACGCACGTCTGGTAACCCTGATGGAAGACGTTGTTCGCCGCCTGGTCACTTTTGGACTGCATGTGCATATCGGAGTTGATTCCGGCGATAAGGCCGTGATGATCTGCGACAGAATGCTGCACTACCTGCCTTTGCTGCTGGCGCTGTCTGCGAATTCACCGTTCTGGGAAGGTCGTAGTTCGGGGCTGCAGTCAAATCGCTCCAAAATCATGGAAGGCCTGCCGACCGCCGGGCTGCCCTACCAAATGCGGAACTGGAGTGAATACGTCTGGCTCGTCAAACATCTGCGGGAAACAGGATTCATCAATTCCATCCGTGAAATCTGGTGGGATATCCGCCCGCATCATCATTTCGGAACTGTTGAATTGCGAGTTTGCGATGTGCCTCCCTGTCTGGATCACGTCCTGGCAATTACCGCGCTGGTACAATGCCTCGTGCATACGATTTCGAATGAGATCGATGAGGGAACATTTTTGTCTGAATACCATCCGATGATGGTGGAACAGAACAAGTGGCGTGCCACACGCTACGGTGCCGATGCTGCTCTGGTTAGTTCGACGACGTTCCAGCAACGCTCGGTACCCGAGATGGTTGAAGAACTCACGGAGCGTCTGACGCCCACAGCCATAGAACTGAACTGTCTGGCCGAACTGCGTTCCGTGTTGAACCTGCCTGCTGCCAGCGGGGCCAGACGACAGGTCGAAATCTACGAAGCCACCGGCAGTCGTCGCAAAGTCGTGGAGAAACTCCTGGAACGCCCGGCGTTTTAGCGGTAACGCCTGCAACGCCGTTAAGCATTTATCGTCGTGTTTTCACAGGGTTTCTCAATGTCCCTTCTACCCCTGAGATCGTGCAGCCTATAACCCATTCCAGAGTTCGGATTTACAGCGAATTGTGAAGGGTATCGACGATTCAGATTGCGATTCAGGCCTGGAAGGCCGACACACCCTTTGCCGGGGCTGTAAGGCCCCGGGAAGAAGCGCTGTGTTGAATCGAA
>JAGQQS010000400.1:421-4454 GCA_020426105.1 Planctomycetaceae bacterium | reverse complement strand
CCCGCCAGTCACGGCTGAATATGGATAATCGGTGGATTGTGCCCGGCGAATCGCCGATTCGAGTGATGCTTGAAGGTGATTTTTTTGGCGACAACAGTACTTTTCGCCTGCGACATGCATACGGCGAAAGCGGGACCTGGCTGATAGGGCAAACGTGGTCCACGTTCGCGCATCGCGCTGCGTTGCCAAACACACTGGATTCTGTCGGCGATGTGGCCAGCATCGGTCGTCGCCAGTCGCAGTTGCGATATACGCATCATCTCATCGATGACCGCTTGTTGTTCTCGGCCGCACTGGAGAATTCGCAGGTCCGGGTAGATGATGTCTTCCTGTCAGTTGGTGCGCCTCGATCCGAACTCCCGGATGCGATCGTGCGACTGCGTCTGATGTCGGATTCCTCCCAGTTTCAGATTGCCGGCCTGGCGCGGAGACTTGGGTTTCAACCAAACGGGCAGGATGTAAGATCCTTTAGCGGTCGAGGCATGAATGCGACGGGGTTGGTTGATATCACCGACGACGATCGCGTGTACGGCGGAATTCTCTGGGGCACAGGAATTGGCGATTACCGCGACTTGCCCGACCTTGCTCCGATATCCACCACTCAGGGAAAAGCCCTCGGATCAGTCGCGTGGTATGTGGGGCTGAAACATCAATGGAGTAAAGCCTGGTCTTCCAATCTCACTTATAGTGCGGCAGCTGTGGAACACACTGCGTTTCAACCTGTTGATTCATTATCGAAGAATCGATACATGGCGGCAAATTTAATCTGGAAACCGCGTGAGTACGGATTTATTGGAGTCGAATATCTGCGAGGATTCCGCGAGAACGGCGATGGAAATGCTGACGTCGCAAATCGCGTTATGATGAGTGTTGGGTTTATTTTACCCTGATTAATTCTTTGTGGCTGTCATTAATTCGCGATAAAAATGCCTGCACCTCCAGTTGTCCCGCCAGATTCGAAAGAACCTGATTCCGCTGAACAAAGAACAGCCATGGCGAACTTTCGCACGCAACTGGCGCTCGACCGCACGATGCTGGCATGGATCCGCACAAACCTCGCCATGGCAAGTTTTGGCTTTGGGATCGTCGGCTTCTTTCGCAGTCTTCCACCAGACACATCGAAAGCGCTAAGACATGCGCAGTTACATCAGGGAGCCATTGCCTTTGGCGTCGGATTAATTGTCCTCGGATTGTCGGCAATGTTGTTGTCCGCCGTATCTCACTGGCAGACTTTGCGTCGGCTCCGCAGCGGAAAGCTTCCGGCACTGACTCAATGGCCGTTGAGCATTACCGTTGGAGTGCTGCTGGTGGTGCTCGGCATTGCAGCGATGTGGAGCCTGCTGGCATCCCGCATCTAGCGAAAAAATCGCTCGCGCCGTGATGGCTGCGCGAGCTTAAAACGCCGCGATTACTTGCCGCCCATACTGGCTTCGATCTGCTTGTAGACCTTCTCCAGATTGAACGAACCCGGTGATTGGCTCGGTGGATACTCCTGCATAGTCATCAGGAATTTTGCAGCCAGTTGTTGCATCGGTCCCAGTACATAAACGCGATCCAAAAACCAATCGTTGTACGTATTGGAATTGTGTTGTGCCTTTTCAAATGGATCACGTCGAAGGTTGAAGAGTAGTGGAACTCGCAGTTCTGTGAACGGCTCACGCCAGACTTCAAAAGCTGTCCCGCGGTTTTCAAGGAAAACGGCTTTCCACGCTTCGTATCTCATCGCCACAATCTGGCCGTCGTCGTTCACATACATAAACTCTTTACGTGGCGAATCCTTCGCGGTGCCCTTCAGGTAGTCGAGCATGTTGTAGCCATCAATGTAATTCTTGTAGTCACGTCCATTGAGCTTCACACCAGCCTTCAGCTTATCTTTGATATCGGGGCTGCCGGCAGCGGCAGCAAAAGTCGGCAACCAGTCCTCATGAGCGACGATGCCATTGAGAGTCACACCCGCTGGAAATTTGCCTGGCCAGCGAATGAACGCCGGAACTCGGTAGGCACCTTCCCAGTTTGAATTTTTTTCGCTCCGGAACGGCGTTGTGCCGGCATCCGGCCAGGTGTTGTAATGCGGGCCATTGTCTGTCGAATACTGGACAATTGTTTTATCGGCGATGCCCAGATCGTCGAGCAATTGCAGCAATTGTCCGACCTGCATGTCATGTTCGATCATACCGTCGGTATACTCGTCGTTGCCTTTGTGACGATGCTCGGCTTTGACATGCGTGCGAAAGTGCATGCGAGTGCCGTTCCACCAGCAGAAGAACGGTATTCCGGCCTTGTGCTGACGAGTGATAAAATCCTTTGCAGCCGCCAGAGTCTCCTCGTCAATTGTTTCCATCCGCTTCTTTGTGAGTGGTCCCGTGTCTTCGATCGTCTGGCCACCCTTTCCATCGGCTTTACATTTCAACACGCCCCGCGGACCAAACACGTCCCCGAATTTTTTCCCGTTCGGCAAAATGTAATCGCCTGGATAATCTTCGTTCTCTGGTTCTTCTTCTGCGTTCAGGTGGTACAGGTTGCCCAGAAATTCGTCGAAGCCGTGCATCGTCGGAAGATGCTCGTCTCGATCTCCCTGGTGATTCTTGCCAAACTGCCCGGTTGCATAACCCTGACTTTTCATCACGGTCGCCATCGTACAATCCGTCTTTTGCCATCCTTCTTTCGCACCTGGAATTCCGACTTTTGTCATTCCGCTACGAATAGGAACACTGCCGCTGATGAATGCTGCTCGACCGGCTGTGCAACTCTGCTGCCCGTAATAATCAGTGAATGCAATTCCTTCGCTGGCAATTCGGTCGATGTTCGGCGTCTTATAGCCCATCATGCCACGATTGTTGTGACTGATGTTCCATGTGCCGATATCGTCCCCCCAAATAACAAGTACATTTGGCTTATCCTGAGCGCAGGCTGTGATGCCAGCGCTCAAACACAGAATCAGACTCACAAGGCTGTGCCTTAACTTCATAATACATTCTCCTAAAAAAATTCTGTTGCGTTGACTAACCAGACTAAGTGCGACATCCTGGAGATCCGTACGATGTCAGAATGATGCATGCAACGCAACCATGCCAGCATAGGGAATCCTGCTCAATGATGCGATAACCCGGGCCGCTCCGAAACGATTATTGACGCAAGGTTATTTTGTAACGGCAATGGGTATTACGCAGCGAAATCCCACATGATTGCTGGCCGTTCGCACTTCCCCTTTGCCCCGCGTTCCCACCATGTATCGAGTGCAGTACTCGTCTGTACACAGGAACGAACCGCCGCGATGGACCCGCTTCTTTTCCGTTGGCTCAGCGGGATCCAATGGAGTCTCGGGGCCTTGCGGATTGCGAGCGACGCCCTCCGCGGACAAAGTCTGAAAGTAATCCGCGCGGTACCAGTCGCTGGTCCATTCCCAGACATTGCCACCCACATCAAACAGACCATAAGGGTTCGGCGCATATTGCGCCACCGGAGCGATTCCCGCGAATCCGTCTTCGGCGGTGTCGCCTCCGTCGACCGGAAATTTCCCCTGATAGATATTGGCTGGAAATTTTCCGTCCGGGCGCAATTCATTTCCCCATGCGTACAATTGACCAGCGATGCCTCCTCGCGCAGCAAATTCCCATTCGGCTTCCGTCGGAAGACGCTTTCCAGCCCACTTCGCATACGCTTCGGCATCTTCATAAGCAATTTGCACAACGGGATAGTTGTCACGACCTTCGATCGAACTTTCCGGCCCGGTCGGATGACGCCAGTCCGCCCCCGCGATGTACGTCCACCACTGAAAGTAGTCGTTCAGAGGAACCGGCTTCTCTGTGGGTGCAAACACAGTGGAGCCGGCAATCAGATTTTCCGGTGGTGCAGTAGGAAATTCTTCCTGTGTTGGTTTTGTCTCGGCAACCGTGACGTACCCCGTGGCCTTCACAAATTCCGCAAACTGTTTGTTGGTGACTTCCGTTGCGTCCATCCAGAACGCATCGACATAGACCCGATGAATCGGAGCCGCGTCGCGAGTGACGCCGGGCAGGCTGCAGAGCGATTC
>JAGQQS010000400.1:0-212 GCA_020426105.1 Planctomycetaceae bacterium | reverse complement strand
GTTTGAGGTTCCAGCATTAACACCGCAAACGCAGCCGCGCTGACTGTCAGCACAACGAACGGCACCGCCAACCGTCGAATTGGAAACCCGCGATCGGATGGCGTGCTTTTGTCTTTACTTACTGCTGGCTGATTCATATCGCAATTCGAATTCTTCGAAAGGCCGTGCTTTAATCACTGGTGCACAGGTACTGTCACAAAACTTGTTTCACC
>JAGQQS010000399.1 GCA_020426105.1 Planctomycetaceae bacterium | reverse complement strand
CCGTCGCTCCGCCGACGGGATTTCTACCACTGAGTCACTTCTAAAATTTTAAAACACAAACTTAACTCTAAAACACAAACTTAACCTGAACACATCCTTTAACGGATGCTCCTGCACTATTGACCCGGGACAAGTCGCATCTCTCGCAATACTATCCGGGCACCATCCATGTGAGCCAATATGCCTGAGCCAGCGTCAGCAGGCCCATCATGCAGGCAAGGGCCACGCTGTGCCAGAAGACAAATCGCAGAATCTGACCTTCGTTGCCGGTCTGCTGAGTCGCGACGGCGGCCACAACGATGCTTTGTGCATCGATCATTTTTCCCATAACGCCGCCTGTACTGTTTGCGGTGCAGATCAGGATCGGATTGAGTCCAAGTCGCTCCGCTGTGATTCGTTGCAGACTTCCAAAGAGTGCGTTGGCGGAGGTGTCGGAGCCTGTGAGAGCGACACCAAGCCAGCCGAGCATGGCAGCAAAGAACGGGTACATGACGCCTGTCCTGGTAAATGCCAGTCCTAACGTCGCGTCCATGCCGCTGTAACGCGTTACATACGCAATCGCCAGCATCAGCGCGATTGTCAGTAGCGCATGCCGCATCTGGAAAATTGTCCGCAACAGGACGCGGCCAAAGACGAACGGTGCCACGCCCATCCAGATCGCGGAAAAGACGGCTGCCGTGAATATCGACGTGCCGGTCGCAGACAGCCAGTTGATTCGATATTCGGCCACTTCAGGTTTGGCGTCGACGGCCACCTCGACGTTTCGCTGCACCTGCTGGTCAAGACCGGGAACAGCGAATTTGACCGTGGTATGCTTGTCAAAGAACGTTTTTACATCCTGCAGCCCCCAGACGAATACACATACCGACAGTAACGCCCACGGAAACCATGCCGAAAAAACGTCCCAACGGCTATCGACGGCATCGGCCTGGGTTTCGATGGATGACGCGACCGCCGCCTCATTATCAAAGCGCCAAACGTCACGCGGTTTCCAGACTCGGACGAACAGTGTCAACGTAACCAGTGATGCCAGTCCGGCCGCCACGTCCACAAGCCGCGAGCCCATATAATTGGCCGTGTAGAATTGTACGGCCGCAAAGCTTCCGCCGCAGACAAGGACTGCAGGCCAAACACCTTTTAACCCCTGCCATCCGGACATTGTGCAGACCATCCATGCCGGCACAATTAATGAAAAGAACGGCAACTGACGTCCAGCCATTTGACTTAACAGCATTTCGTCCAGTCCTGAGGTGTCGGCCAGTACCTTGATGGGCGTTCCCAGGGCACCAAACGCGACTGGCGCCGTGTTGGCAATTAATGCCATGCCGGCCGCCTGAAGCGGTCGGAAGCCGGCTCCGATCAACAAAGCGGACGAAATTGCGACCGGTGTTCCGAAACCGGCCGCGCCCTCAACAAAGGCGCCAAAGCTGAAGGCGATCAGGAGCGCCTGAATGCGGCGGTCTGGCGAAAGCGATGCCACGGATCGTTTGACGACTTCAAACTGCCCGGTCTCCACCGTGAGTGCGTACAGAAAAATAGCCATGACCACAATCCAGCCGATGGGGAACAACCCGTAGGCCGCGCCGTCGGCCGCAGCGGCAAGGGCCGTTGTGACCGGCATGCGAAACACGAAGATCGCGGCGAGCAGGGCGGTGAGCAATCCCAGCGCGGCCGCGGCATGAGCGCTGATACGCCCCCATCCAAGCAAACCCAGCAACACGACAATCGGCAAAGCGGCGACCAGAGTTGAGAGGAGCGGTGAGTTGAGAGGGTCGTAAACTTGAAGCCAGGGCATAGGACGCCGCTCGTGGTTGCAGGATGTATTTTCGTCTGACAGAAATCCGGGACCCGGAGATTATGGACATCCGGAAGCCTTTGCGGAACTTTCCGCGGGAAAAATCAGCGGCATTTCGCGATCCGGATCCGGTTTTAGGTGTCTTCGTTGAGCGAAACTGTCATTCTTGCGGCAAAGGATCGCTGACTCGCCGTTGACGGGCCGCTACAATACGTGCTGCCTGAGGGATGAACCTCAGATCTATTTCTCAATTTATTACTATCGAATCTGTGATCCATGTCTGACAAACGAAATTTGTTCAATAAAGTCTGGGATCTGCACACCGTCCAAACACTGCCAGGCGGGCAGACTCAGTTGTTTATCGGTCTCCATCTGATTCACGAAGTCACCAGCCCTCAGGCATTTGAGATTCTCCGTGACCGCGGACTGAAGGTCGCATTCCCGGATCGTACCATTGCGACCGTCGATCATATTGTCCCGACAGGCAATCAGGCACGCCCGTTTCAGGACAGCCTTGCTGAGCAAATGATGTCCGCGATTGAAAAGAACTGTGCGGAGTTTGGCGTCACGCTTCTTGATCTGAAAGATGATCGCCAGGGCATTGTACATGTCGTTGGTCCCGAGCAGGGGTTGACTCAACCCGGGATGACCATCGTCTGCGGCGACAGTCACACCAGCACGCATGGAGCGTTTGGCAGTATTGCCATCGGGATCGGGACCAGTAATGTGGCCGAGGTCCTTGCGACACAGACGATGTTTCTGAATCGTCCCAAAGTTCGCCAGGTGGTTGTGAATGGCGAGCTCGCACCTGGCGTCTATGCGAAAGATGTGATCCTGTACATCATACAGCAATTGGGT
Organism: Planctomycetaceae bacterium; assembly: GCA_020426105.1. Taxonomy (GTDB): domain Bacteria; phylum Planctomycetota; class Planctomycetia; order Planctomycetales; family Planctomycetaceae; genus SXXK01. Next base: position 8,536 of record JAGQQS010000399.1, on the reverse strand, counting down.
GTTCAGGGAGGTGTCGGTTATGCCTATGAGTTTGCCGGGTCAACCTTTGACAACATGTCCATCGAAGAACGCATGACCGTGTGCAATATGAGCATCGAAGGTGGGGCCCGATGTGGATACATCAACCCGGACCAGAAGACGGTGGATTACCTCAAAGGCCGTCCGTTCTCGCCGCAGGGTGCTGATTTTGATCGTGCTGCTGCGTGGTGGTTAAGCCTCGCATCTGCGGACGGTGCCGAGTTCGACGACGTTGTCGAATTTGATGCAGCCGACATTGAACCAACCGTAACGTGGGGAATTACACCTGCTCAGTCGGTCGGAGTCAGCCAACCACTGCCACGCGTCAGGGATGTTGCTCCGGAAGAACAGAAACTCATCCGCGAGGCGCTGGAATTCATGGGCCTTGAAGAAGGTCAGCCCATCAAAGGGACAAAAATTGACGTGGCATTTATCGGATCCTGTACGAACTCCCGCATGTCGGATCTGCGAGAGGCCGCTCGAATTGCTGAAGGCCACAAAGTGGCGCCGCACGTCAAGGCCATTGTGGTGCCCGGCTCGCAGCTTGTGCGGAAGCAGGCGATGGAAGAAGGTCTGCATTTGATTTTCGAGGCCGCGGGTTTCGAATGGCGCGCCGCTGGCTGCTCAATGTGCCTTGCCATGAATCCTGATAAACTTCAGGGCCGGGAAGTCTGCGCCTCATCAAGCAACCGAAACTTCAAAGGCCGCCAGGGCAGCCCGACGGGCAGAACGCTGCTGATGAGCCCCGCCATGGTGGCTGCTGCGGCCATCGAAGGTCATGTCGCTGATATTCGAGAGTTCGCCGGTGCGCCCGTTTAAAAAACAAACGTATTCCAGCACACGCTGGTAGTGTATTGTCAAAATTAAATAAGGGGGGTAAATCGTAGTGGACGAGGCCACGAGTCCATGCACTTGCAGAGCTGACCGGGACTCGTGGCCTCGTCCACTACCCCAAATTCTTATTTTGACGGAGCAGTAGTCATATCTTTCCATTTTGTTTTCCAACGAGTTTCGTAATATGTCCATCAACCAGATCAAATCAATCACGGCCACTGGTATCTCCCTGCTGCTCGACGACATCGACACGGACCGCATCATTCCGGCAAGATTCCTGCGATGTGTGACCTTCGATGGTCTTGGTGAGCATGCATTCGAAGATGATCGCCAGCAGGATCCGAGTCATCCTTTTAATCAGCCGCAGTTTCAGGGAGCCGGGATTCTGGCCGCCGGACGAAACTTTGGATGCGGGTCTTCACGCGAACACGCGCCGCAGTCTCTGATGCGCTGGGGCATCAAGGCCATCATTGCCGAATCTTTCGCCGAAATCTTTTTCGGAAATTGTGGCTCGCTCGGAATTCCGGCGGTCAAAGCGAGCCGTCCGGATCTGGAAAAGCTGGCGGCAGCCATCGAGTCGAATCCAAAGCTGATGGTGACGGTTGACCTCGAGAAGATGCAGGTCACGGCTGGCTCCGTCACGTTTTCGATCACGATGCCCGACAGCGCTCGGGATGCACTGGTCACTGGGCAATGGGATTATCTGGGCCGATTGCTCAGTGCCGCCGACAAAGTCAGCGAACACGCGAAGTCCATCCCGTATCTCAGCGGCTTCCGAGCATAACGGATTGAAGAATTGCTTTTGGGGGCGAAGTTACTTGTTCCCCTGCGAACCACTGGCGTGCGATTGATATGCAGGGTTTGGTTCGTGGGGTAACAGCGCTTTTGTTGAGCGGTGCCATGCCAGCAGGTCAGAAAGCAACTCGTCCCGTATTGCTGGCTTTGTCTGTGCCACGTTGATCCGTTCGCCGACGTCGTCGTGCAGGTTGTAGAGTTCCACCGCATGATTCTCCTCCATTCTTTCGCGGCCGCCGTCAAGCTGCCACTCTTCGTGATAGAGATGTAACTTCCATTCGCCTTTATGTATGACGCTGACAGGTCTTGAGCGGAATCCAGTGCGAACATCAAGTTCCCGTCCTCGTATAACCGGATCATTGAGATAGCCTGGGAAATGCCAGAAGATTGCCTGACGATGCAGTTTTCCATTCCTTTCAAGGAGTGGCAGCAAGCTTTCGCCATCCAGCACTTTTCCATCGGGTCTTGCTGAGCCCGCGGCTGCAAGAAACGTAGGAAACAAATCCACGTTGATCACAGGCACATCGCACTGACTTCCCGGCTGAGTCACACCGGGCCAGCGCACGATAAAGGGCTCGCGGATCCCGCCCTCATAGTAGCAGCCTTTGTTTCCACGCAGCGGTTCCTGCGACGATCGCTGCGTGCCACCATTGTCGCTCGTGAAGACCAGCAGCGTGTTGTCTGTGAGATTCAGTTCGTCAAGTTTATCCAGGAGGATTCCGACGCTGGCATCAAGGTCGTATGTACACGCGGCATACATGGCATTGTTGTGCTGAACTCCAGGTGTTTTTGACTCGAATTTTGCGAGTGTTTCCGGACGGGCCTGAAGTGGCGTGTGAATGGCATGATGCGCGAGGTAACAGAAAAAGGGCTGATCCCTTTTAGCTTCGAAAAATTCACACGCCTTCTGTGTGAGCGTAAAGACGCCTTTGGGGTCTGACGGAGGCCCGGTCCTGTTTCCCTCTGAACCTTCTTTCAATGCTCCCTCGCCCGACGAATCGAACGAGATATCAAAACCCTGTTCGGTGGGCAACGCACCATCTTTGCCCGCCAGATGCCATTTTCCGAAATGCCCCGTCGCATAGCCTGTCGCCTGCAAAGCCTCTGCGATTGTGACATGCTCTTTGCCCAGGCCCTGCCTGTTTGGGACAGGAATCAGGCGCTGCTGCGTCTTGTCGCCGCGATCCGTACTTCCCACAGCGTACACATGATGCCGCGGTGTGTAATTCCCCGAGAGCAGACATGCACGACTTGGCGCACAGTTCCCCGCCGCTGCGTAGCCAGCCGTGAATACCATGCCTTGTTTCGCCAGTCGGTCAAGGTTTGGCGTCTCGATAAAGTCGCTTCCCTGATAGCCCACATCTTTCCAGCCGAGGTCATCTGCAAAGATAAGCACAATGTTGGGGCGATCAGCGGCCTGGACACTTGACTGGTCTACGACAATGACAACGACAATCACAAAGGTAACGGCACACGAAAGTACATGTCCCAGCAGTTTCATCAGTTCCTCCCCTCGGATATTAAGAAGGCCTTGCGATTCAAAAACGAGTCCAGCGATTCAGGCAATCGACAATCCACGAATAAACTGGTTAATGACGTGAGCGTTTCGCAGAGGATATCAGACCTCGCCGGGATTCTCGCCGCCGTGTCGATATTAACTGACCTCAAACCTGTCAGTTTCATCAACGTCCCTGGCGCAAATGAATCCCGCTGAATTGCGAATGGACGGCAGAACACCTATCGTTTATCGAGGCGTGTGGGTGCCGTCGCAGGTATTACACTCTTTGGAGAACAGGTGTCAGTCGGCTGCAGTTGACTCTAACGGACTTCGATTTAGAACCCCTAACAAAACCTCTGTGGCTGCGTTGTGTCGAGAGTGGTCGAAGTGCAAGGAAGAACGACGAGGCGATCCATGCTTTCATTCGGCTGTTCTGTCAGATCCTCCTTCATTCTGTTGAGCCACTTGTCGCTTATCGGCACGGTTGAACTTTTCGCCGCTGATGTGAGACTCGTGGAACAATCGCCCGTATTGATTTCCAGCCCCACCCCCGAAGTGTTTTTGGCAGACTTCGGGAAGGTGGCGTTTGGCAATCTTCAGCTCGTCCCAGGCCTGGACGCCGCGGGCAAAATCACAGTTCATTTTGGCGAAAAACTGAAGGACGGCCGCATCGATCGAAATCCACCGGGCTCAGTCCGTTATCAGGCCGTCACAGTCAACCTGAATGGTGATCAGTCCCTGATTGTAGCACCGCCGGCGGACGCCAGAAACACGGAGCAGGTCAGCAACCGACATCCGCCAGCAGTCCTGACGCCGTGCGAATGGGGCGTCGTTTTACCCTTTCGCTGGATCGAAATCGAAGGCTGGTCAGGAGAACTGAACGCCGATCAAATCGTCCGTCGAGCCGCGTTTCCGAGTTCATGGGAGGACGACGCTGCCAGCTTCGAGTCTTCGGATCCGATGCTGAACAGGATCTGGGAACTATGTCGATATACGATCAAAGCGGCGACCTTTGCCGGTGTCTATGTGGATGGTGATCGCGAGCGAATTTCTTACGAAGCGGATTCATATGTAACCCAACTGAGTCACTACTATACCGGCAATGACATTCAAATGGCGCGCGACACGCATGATCGCTTAATGCAATACGAGACCTGGCCCACTGAGTGCGCTCCGCATATGATCTTCATGGTCCATGCCGACTGGCTGCATACCGGCGATACTGAGTGGCTCGCATCTCGCTACGAAGCACTTAAAGGTAAGGCACTGCTCGATCGCGTCCGGGCTGATGGACTTGTGGCAAGCGACCGAGGGCAACTGAGACAACTGAAGAAATCGGACCTCGTTGACTGGCTGCCTGGCGAACGCGATGGTTATGTGTTTACTGAGGTAAATACTGTCGTAAATGCTTTCCACCTTGCGGCCATTGCGAAAATGGCTGAGCTCGCCCTCGCTCTTGGAAAGACAGAAGACGCCCGGGACTTTCAGTCACGCTTTTCCAGAACACACGCAGAATTTCAGCGGCAACTGTTCGATGCAGAGACGGGAATTTATCACGACGGGATCGGTACCCGTCACACATCTCAGCATGCGACCATTTTCCCGCTTGCCTTTGGTTTAATTCCGGCGGACAAGAGGCAGCAGGCTGCAGGTTGGCTGCACACGCAAGGTATGCAGTGCTCGGTATTTGTCGCTCAATACCTGCTCGAAGGTCTGTTTCAGAACGGTGCCGGCAAGGAAGCGATCGAACTGATGACTGCTCCCACCGATCGTAGCTGGCGGCACATGATTGACAGCGGTGCCACAATGACGTGGGAAGCCTGGGATCAGAAATATAAACCAAACCAGGATTGGAATCATTCGTGGGGCACAGCGCCAGCCAATTTATTGCCACGGTTTGTGCTTGGCGTTCAGACTCGAGAACCCGGCTGGCAACGCGTCCTGATTCGTCCGTGCCCTGCTGGCCTGGCGAGTGCGAAAGGAAAAATCCCGACGCCCCGCGGTCCCATTTTCGTTGACTGGAACCGTAAGTCAGCCTTTCAAATCTCGATCATGCTTCCCGATGGTGTTACGGCCAAAGTTGAGCTGCCCGCAGAGGCATCAGTCGGGGAGGTGTATGTTAACGGCAACAAAGCGAACGCCCGCCGATTGGAATCGTCCTGGATTGTTGACGATGAGGTCTCCGGGACCGTCACGGTCGAAGTCAGACGGCAGCCGTAGTCATCATTTATGAAACGCGGCAATTGGCTGCATTCGCCGTTTACGAAGCAACGATCTTCTTATGAACCGACGGAGCAGGTCCGTCATCTGTTCTGGCGGTATGGCGTCTTCCGAGTGCTGCTAACATCGGCATTGCCACCAGTGCAAATGCGGGAAACAAGAGTATTCCCGACCGTGGCCCGAGTGCGATTGAGATCAAATGCTGCACAGGAATCAACAGAATTCCCGCTGAAATGGTGGCGAATATAATACGTAACGGAATTGAACGCACTGTGAACGTCAACGCGATGGCAATCGCAGCCGGAATCGACAGCAGATAACTGAATTCCGGTGCATAAATTGAAACGACCATGCAGGTTGTCGCCTGGCCCAGCCAGAACGCATTCCACACAAGGTTCTGATCAATTCGCCTCAGCATCCAGTGTGCGATAGCCAACGAAGACAGGAGACTCAGGCACCACATACCGAACGATAACCCATGACCGTACCAGACGAATGGTCGTGGCAGAATTGCCGTGTGGTAGATACTTGATGTAACGATCCAGCCCACAACCGGACTTGTCGTGATGATCACCAGCATTGTCAACCAGACTTTCATTGCCTGCCGAATGACATTCTGCCGCAGAACCTGACGCCCATAAAGCTGGACGGCCACGATCAGCACCGCAAAGCGGAGAGGCACGCACCACCAGACGGGAAAATGAATCACGACCAGCCCCAGAATGTCAAAGTACACACTGTCTTCGTGAGTCGTCTGCAGGTCCCGAAAATCATTTAAAATGACACTTGATACGCTCAACGCATGTTCGCCGAAATGCTGAACGCTGCACGGATCGAGATTGGCAAGCGTATCGTCGGGCTGATGATAACGGTGGGCGCCGTCAAGGATTGCAAAGTTAAAGCCCTTCCATCCGGCGTTGCGGAACACGCTGAAATCCGTCCCATTGGGCATCAAACGATAGACGGCGGTGAACAGCGACCCCGTAATGCGTGGTCGAGACAGCGTATTCACCCATTGGTCAATCGCCGTCAAATTTCCGCGATGAGTTTCGAACATGGCAACCGGCCCGGCAGTGCCTCGCGCATCAAAATTCAGCACCAGCGGCTGTTGTTTTGAAAGTGGATGCAAGCCTGTGAACGCCTTTGCCCCGAGCAGACCGTCCTCTTCTCCATCCGTGAAGAGTAACCAGACGGGGCGTTTCAAGTCAGCAGCTTTTAACGTCAACAAGCGAGCCGCTTCGACCACGGCCGCGACACACGCTCCCGCATCACCGGCACCCGGGCCCGATTGGCACGAGTCAAAATGAGTGGCCAGTACCAGCGGCTGCAGGGACAAGCGGAATTGTTCAGGGCGTCGAGCGATTACGTTGTGCAGCCGCGGCGTCCCTTCTTTGTCAGGGTCTCCGAGGGCGCAGGCCTGCGTCTCAACCTCCCATCCGTGTTCGCGGAGGAGTTCCTGTAGTCGACCGCGCACTGCCTCGTTGGCAACGGACCCAGCGGGATGTATGGAGCCGTCAAACAACCGTTGATGAATTCTCAGCGCGCGTTCGGCCGAAAATGTCGGAACACCGGCCACGGTGAGCGCATCCGCATTCTGCTCGCTGACCACGGCAGGTCCTCGATACTGAACACAGACAACCAGTTCAATCAGGACCAATGAAAGAATCGAAAGACAAAGCGTTCTGCGATTCGACATCGTACTCACAGTCTGGTTCATGGTGTGGTTCCGGCGGTGGCGAATTTAACAATCCGCCCAAAAATCAGGCACTAATCGGACCTTCTTTTCTGGCCCGGTCATACAGTGCTCGCCAGCGTGGGGATCCGTCATTGGGGACAAGGCGCGTGTCCGCGCCGTCTTCGAAATAGGGATAGCGATCTTCGTTGGCCGCGGTCAGCATGAAGTTTACTTTGCCGTCGTTGGCCGTATATATTCGCCGACCATCGGCCCAGGTGGTTTCGATCAGTCGTTCGGGTTCGGGTCGTTCTGTCGGCTTGTCGATTTTCAGCTTTTCCACGACATCCCGATTGACTTCATAGCCCAGCCCTGGCCGATCGGGCACTGCCGCGTGCCCATTCTTCAGCAGAATGGGCTCAGTCAGCAGATTGTTTTCGAACAACTGATGGCAGTTTACGGCAGGCCAGACAGCCTGTTTAAGAACTCCTCCAAAATGCAGCGAATGAGCGGCTGTGAGCCCGCTGCCTACAAGCTGCAGCCACAGCGGGAATCTGGTTTCCTCACAGAACCGTCCCGTCTTCATGAGTTTTGTAGCCCCGCCTCCGGCAACGAAACCATCACAGCAACGCGTCTGCGCGCAGGTCTCGGGATCAGGTGTGCCATAGTGGATGGCGACCTTCACATGCGTCGCATTCGTGATTGTTCGATTGCCATCCACGTCTTCCTGAGGAATGGGACCTTCAAAGATATCGACCTGTGGATATTTGCTGAGCCGTTCGAGGATCGGAAGTCCCTGTGCGGCCGTCCGCAGAGTGTCGTTGAAGTCCATGTCGATCTTGAAATCGGGCGGAACAACCTGCGTAGCCATCTCGACCTGCTTAAAGACATCGAACCAGGGACGCCCTTTTGTTTTGTACGACATATAACCCAGTCGCATGGCTTCTTTGCATTCCGAAGTCATGTCTTCGGCGGACGTATCAATATTCCACCACGACAAGGGCGTCGTTTGATGAATCTTGTTTCCCAGCAGCGCATGAACAGGCGTTTCAGCAGCTCGTCCGACGGCATCGAACAGAGCCATTTGCAACCCCGCACCAAGTGAGTCGTCCCACATCATTTCAATGGCGCTGCGGCCAATGGCTCTCTGCACGGCTTCATCGGACGTCACACCCCAGGTATAGAATAAAAGTGTTTCCCCCGTCCCTGTGACTCCGCACTTCAGCGTTACATCGCATAGCTCGATATATCGCCAGTGAGGAATTTCTCGGTCCATATTGCGACGCGGCGTCGGCCGAAATTCCAGCTTGACCGTTGTGCGATTGATCTCAGTGATCTCAAAGTGCTTTTCTGCAGCGACGGCACCGCTGGCTCGCAGGGCGCTGCGACTGAAGCCCGAAAATGCGAGCATGCCAACAACGCCAGCCGATTGTTTAAGAAACAAACGTCGTGCAGAAACCATGATTTATCCCGTGACGCGAGGAAGAAAACGGATAGCG
>JAGQQS010000398.1 GCA_020426105.1 Planctomycetaceae bacterium | reverse complement strand
TCGACCGACGCGCTGAAAACTGAGTCGCGAATGCAGTTCGACGGTCGAAATCACACAACTGGTCCTGATGAGTTCATGGCACCTGTCTCAATCGTGGTGACAACATGACAGTCACCCGATAAACTTCTCACTGGCCGCCGAGTGGACCTGATTAATCCCTGGTACGTCACCGGAAACTCACGCGGAAGAGTTCATCGTAAAACCTGCGAGTCCGGCCAATCGCCAGCCGCGTAGATCGCAATTCGTTATACATTGAGGCATCTTCAACGCCCCGCGCAGAGTTCGTTCATTTCTGTTGCCCACAAAACTGGACGCTTGCAGCATGCCACCAAAGAACGCAGACCAGGCTTACGTGCCCCCACCTTATCGTGTCTCTCAGTTTTGGGACATATGTGTACCTGTCACGATAGCGAGCGTTCCAGCTGTGTTCTTTTTTCTGCACGGACTGTTGGATGATGGCATGGACAAACCGGGCGCTGAGCCATCACGTGGGGCCATAATTCTGAGGATGGCTCTATTTATTCCAGGATTCCTCGGGATGGTGCTTGTCGGGCTTGCGAGGCTTGATCATGGAACAAAGCAACTTTCCATTCGTACGAACGGGAATCCGCCAGTATGGCGGAAGCTCGCTCTGATATTTTCGTTGTTTTGGATTTTGCTGTTCGATGTTTCAAGCAATCTCGCAACAACGTTAACGGGCGCCGGACCACTATTCATTCTGTCAGCTCCAGCATTCATTGCATATCTCGCATGCATTCGCGTAGCATTTCATAAACTGTAACGCAACCGCTACAACATTCCCGCAGTCGAGGCTTTTAGGCATAACCACCGGGCTTTGACTTCGCGGGTGCGGAGTGACGAACGATGAGTGACGAACGGGGTTGCGCTATGTGGGCTTGTGGCGATGAGAGCCATGCAAGCCGAAGCTGAAGAAGCCTGGTGGAATCCCCCCTCCGATGCTGCAGCCAACCGCCGACTTTCAGAATTCGATTATCCTGCGTCGGTGACGCATCGACCGACGCGCCGAGGATGCATCTGTGAACTTCCTTCTGTAACACGGACATTGCGCGATCAAACAGCGTGCATTCCATTCGATAAACGCAATCTTCTACTTCTTTGCGGGGCGTTTGTGTGACATAATGCCGCCATGAAAGCTCAGCTCACAACCAAACAATCTGACGCCCTGAACCAAAGCGGCGATCCGCTGTCTTTGGTCGATCCAGGAACGCACAGAGTATATGTTCTCGTCGATCAGTGCGTACATCAGCAAACGATGGATGCATTGCAACGGCAGCGTGATGAAGACGAAGCCGCCATTCGGCAGGGGCTCGACGATATGCACACTGGGCGAGGAATATCGCTGGATGAGTCGCGGGCCAGAACAAGCGATGCTCTTGCACGAATGTCGCAATGACGTTGAAGCCTGTTATCAGTGAACGGGCTCATCAGGACATCGAGCGAAATGCTGTTTGGTGGGCGCGAAACCATTCGCTCACCCCGGCGATCGAAGGGCAGGACGTTGTCTAACGTCAGCTTGAGACCAGCCCGGAGATGCCGGAGAGTTATTCTCTGGCTCCCGAATTGACCTGACGAGTTCGTAGCAGCACAATGCCCGTGGTTCCCTGGCGATTCGGGCTGAAGTGATCGTGTGAATCGTCAAGCCGTGGTACTCGTCTACCTGGCAGCTCAACGAAGGATCCCCAATGTTTCATGCAGACCTCATCGCCCTCGTTCGTGCCGCCCGATCATTGCGGCGATCCCTGCTGCCGCTGAAGGCAACTCAGGCAATTTTTCTGATCGCAGCGGGTTTGTCGCGAATCCTGTTGACTCAGGGACAAGCTGCCGACTCCACGCCTCCTAATATCATCTTCATCATGGCCGATGACATGGGCTATGGGATCCCCGGGTGCTACGGGCAGCAACTCATCCGGACACCAAATATCGATCGACTGGCGGCTGAAGGATTGCGGTTTACCCAGGCGTATGCCGGTGGCCCGGTTTGTGCGCCGTCGCGTGCAGTACTGATGACAGGCCTGCATAACGGGCATGCGGCAGCTCGTGACAATGTGCCCCACTTTCCGACGTACCTTCAGGAACAGGACACGACCGTTGCAGAAATCCTAAAGGCCGCTGGTTACCGAACAGGCGGCGTCGGCAAGTGGTCGCTGGGGGACGCCGGGACTGTGGGCCGAGCGACCAACCAGGGTTTTGACACGTGGTTCGGTTATCTCAATCAGGATCACGCTCACCATTACTACACGGAATATCTCGATGATGACGAAGGCCGCCTTGATCTCCACGGGAATGGTAAGTCGCGGCAGCATTACAGCCACGATCTGTTGACAGAACGCGCTCTCAGCTTTGTTCGCGCCGCAGAAGAAAACACGAGCCCGTTCTTTCTCTACGCCGCATACACCTTGCCGCATTTTTCTTCACGCGATGAGGACAAAGATGGTCTCGCTGTGCCATCAACGGCGCCCTACAACGATGTCGACTGGGATGAGCCCGCCCGAAAATATGCGGCGATGATTCATCTGCTGGATCGGGATGTCGGCAGGATCGTCGAGCAGGTTGATGCCAGTGGCCTGACGAACAACACGCTCATTATCTTCACCAGCGATAACGGAGGTCACGCATCTGCGGCCGAAAGATTCGCAGTCAACGGTCCGCTGCGTGGCTTCAAAAGCAGTCTGAACGAAGGGGGAATTCGTGTGCCTTTCATTGCCAGGTGGCCCGGTATCGTTCCGGCAAATCAGGTCAGTGAAGAGATCATCGCTTTTCAGGATATGCTGCCGACGTTCGCCGAACTGGCAGGAACGTCATCGCCGGAGGACATCGATGGTGTTTCCATCGTGAAGCTGCTGAAGGGCGGAAAGCTCGACGAACCTCGCGAGTTTCTCTACTGGGACTACGGCCATTGTCGGCCGCGTTATGATCAGGCGGTTCGTTCAGGGAACTGGAAGGGGATCCGTTTCGGAGTCGGCAGTGACATTCAGCTCTACGACCTGACGAATGATCTCAACGAATCCCACGACGTGGCGGCGAAACACCCCGACGTTGTTCAGCGAATTGCTCGAATTATGAAGACTGCTCCGAGACCGAGTGATAGATATCCAATCGGGCAGGTTTACAAGGGGAAGCCATTGTGGAAACCGGATGCGGCCCGCTGAAATGCCGATCAAAGGTTCACAGGCTGTCAATCATCTGTTGAGGAGACTCGCATGAATGCTCGCGCCACTTTTACCCGCATGGAAGACAGCACCAAGGCAGACTGGGATTTGATTATTCCGGAAGCCATAAAAATGGCAAAGTCGCTGCCCGATCGAGTGCTGGAACATCTTCGGCTGCTGGACGGGGATTTTGGAGGTTTCCCGATTGATCGCTACAGCCACTGCCTGCAGGCCGCAACTCTGGCACTGAAGGACGGTCGCGATGAAGAGTATGTGGTCTGCGCGCTGCTGCACGACATTGGTGACACGCTGGGCACCTACAACCATCCGGACATTGCAGCGGCGATTTTGAAGCCCTTTGTCAGTGAAGCCAATCACTGGATGGTTCAACAGCACGGGATCATTCAGGGTTACAACTTTTTTCATTATATCGGGATGGATCGGGACATGCGCGATATGCTCAAGGCGCATCCTCACTATGAACAAACCGCGGAATTCGTCGAGCTCTATGACAATCCGGCATTCGACTCCGCGGGCGAAATTTACCCCATCAGCATTTTTGAACCGATGCTGCGAAGAGTCATGGCGGTGCCAAAGAACTCCATCTACAAGCCCGCCGTGGATGCACAATCCGGCGGGTGACCATGTTTCAGCACAAACTTCGCATCCGCACAACGAAAGACCCAGCCGTGAGAGTACTCATTTCCATGACGATAGCGTCCTGCTGTTCGTTCGCATCATTCGCCCGAGCGCAGGAATTGCCGGAACGCGAGCCTGTCCGTCCGCCGTCTGTCGCACCAACTCATGCCGATGTGAAATACGGACCAGACGATCGAAATGTCATGGATGTGTGGCTGGCGGAATCGCCTGAACCGACACCCGTTCTGGTTTCAATTCATGGCGGCGCCTTCAGACATGGGGACAAGAGTGTGAATGACGGAGTCCTTCGCGAGTGTCTTGCTTCAGGTATCTCTGTTGTCGCGATCACATATCGTTTTTCTGACCAGGCGATTGCGCCAGCGCAACACATGGATGCCGCCCGGGCGATTCAGTTTATTCGGCACAAGGCCATGGACTGGCGTCTGGATCCGGGCCGCATTGCTGCCACAGGCGGTTCGGCCGGTGCCGGGATGTCTTTGTGGCTGGGGTTCCATGATGACCTCGCTGATCCGGACAACGACGATCCCGTCCTGCAGCAATCGACTCGCCTGACCTGTATGGCGGTCAACAATGGGCAATCGTCCTATGATCCCCGCGTCATCCGGGAGCTGTTCCCCGGAACGGACACGTATAAGAATTCCGCCCTGGCCGATTTGTTCGACGTGGATCTGAGCATGCTGGATAATCTTCCGGTGGAAAAATACACACTCTTTGAGGAAGTTTCGGCGATCAATCACCTGACCATGGACGACGCTCCTGTCCTGATGACATACGACAGTGACCTCGAGACGCCGATCAGCAGTCGGAGTATTGGTATCCACCATCCTCGATTCGGTAAATTGCTCAAGGAGAAAATGGACGCACTCGGGATCGAGTGTCAGGTTCATACGGGTTTCAGTCGCACCAAAGCGAGCCGTTCCAAACTGGTCGTGGCGTTTGTAAAACGCCATTTCGGCATCGCCGAACAGTGATCTGAATTGCGGAGTAAGGAAGCGAAAAAGAGACCGTGGTGGAACGCGTGTTCGTTTCTAATGTCTTATCCAGGGGGGTTCGCCGTGATCATTGCGCACTCAGGCTCAGTTGGTAAGCCTGTGTTTCGCCACGCGATTGAGCATTTTTGAAGGACAGATACAGCGAATAAAGCCCTCATCCGTCCTGCCGGCCACCGTCTCCGCCGGGGGGAGAAGGGACTCTGATCACGCTGCTGAAACCACGACGAAAAATCCTTAACGGCGTTGCGTGACATGGTGTCACGGCTTGCATGTCGTTGATTGCTGAACTAGTCATCCAGACACAGCTCGCATCAGGTTTTCGATCTGCATGACGATGTCGGGCACGGATTCGCCGACGATTTCGATCTCTCGGCCCGTTCGATTGAATGGCTGCTGCGTTGTGAGTTGCGCACCCGATCGCACGAGGATGCGGGCAAAAGACGGCGGGGCGATGCAGATTTCTGTGTTTGCTAATGACCATTCTATTGAGTCACCATGGTTCCGCACCCGGTGCAGAATCTCCTGAAGGACTCCCGATTCCGTCATCGATTTCGCGCCGCAGATTTCGAACCGCAGAGGACGACACGTTAAGCGCGCATAAAGTTGTGCCACAGATTCATTGAGGAGGGGATGAATCATGGGACCGGCGACTTCGGAAGCCGGCTCCAGAACGAAGCGTCGATACCACATTGCCGGATGAGGCACGACGAGCCCCGGATCATTGACACACGCTGTACCGTACAGAATCAGATCGAGATCCAGCGTGCGCGGGCCCCAATGCCGCGTCCGCACGCGTTTGAAGCGCGTTTCTGTCAAATGCAGCCTCTGCAAAAGTTCAGCGGCACTGTGGCCCGTATGTAACACTGCGGCGGCGTTCAGAAAATCACCCCCCGCGTCTGAGCCCACGGGACGTGTTATAAATACGCGACTCATACGGACATCGCTGCACCCATCAAGC
>JAGQQS010000397.1 GCA_020426105.1 Planctomycetaceae bacterium | reverse complement strand
CAGTTCACCTGACGCAAATGCATTGACCAATTCGGCTGGCGGCTCGTTATCGGTGAAGATAATTCCGATTTGATCTGGAAGAACCGAAAACCCGCCAACTTTTGAAGTCACTTCGATCCACGTGACCCCATTGTCTGTGCTGTATTCAAGCAATAGATCGCGCCGGACGCGCTCGGTTGCTGTGCCTTTGTAGGTCAGCGGTGGTTCAATTACTCGGCGCCGCTTGACTGTCTTATCCTGAAACCGCTGTATGTCAGAGTCGCCATCGTCACCCTTGCAGATTGCAAAAATTTCATCGAAGTTTGGTGGCGCGCCGATTGGATATAGATCCGGTGATTCCCTCAAGAGATACGCGTCTCCCCCTTCGTTTGCGATCCAAAGTCGATGGACGTGCTGGTTCTCTGCGTACTCCGGTCCGGCGTCAATCGCCAAGTCGCTGGCCGTCAGGCTGTCTTTATCGGCTTTCCAGCATGGATACAGTGGCAGTGTCACTTCAGCTCTGAGTTTATCCCCCAGTACTCTCACTGCTGTAATTGAATCCCCGATTCGTCTCCGGATGTCATACGCGTTGACGTTGCTTTGTTCCAGATTGAGAAGTTCGCCCGGCGGCTGGAAGTACAGCTCTTTCATGTCCGGTCGCGTATTGTCTCCGCGCGTCTGGTCGCCCTTTCTAAAAATGACGATCTTCGGCTTATTGAATTTGAATGTTTCGTCGTCCTGGCTCTCGACTCCCGTTTCATGATCCAAATACCAGTTGTAACCGAGGGCATGCAGCAATTGATCCAGATAGGCTGGTAGGTATTGCCCAGCCGCCATTCTGATGTCTTTCAGGACAGGGCTGTCGATCCAGATCGGAGACGCGGGATCTAGTGTCGGATTCGCGAACAGTTCTTCACCAGGATTGCATGACCAACAGATCGTCTTGATTGCCTCAATGAGCGTCCATTCTTCGCCTGAATGTTCGTGGTATGCGGTCGCGTAGTCTGTGAGAACGATCTCCGGATCTATCCATACGAATTCATCATGAGCCGCCTGAACGTCAGACATATTGCCCAGACAAACGCCATCGACCATCGGGTTGAAGACTATCTCCGTTCCAACGACGGTTATGATCACGTTTTCCTGATTGTGCTTTACCCGCAACCCGTCGAGTGTTCGGCCTAACAAATATGGCCGGACCTCAATTCGCCCGGTCAACATTTCCTGCTGATCCACCGATTCGTTCTCTTCCGTGAAATCCCCGAGGATCGCGCGTCTGTTTGGTTCTGTCGCACTGAACCACTCCGGATCGTCAATCAGCTTCCCCCTGACTGCCGGGAATATGATGTCCAGCATCTTCGTAAATTCAGCAGGCTGCGACATTCGGTTGATCAACGGTTCCGTGATCATCCAAACCAGATCCGCATAGTCCATGTTCTGCCCGCCGGCGGACAGTGAAACTTTGACCGGCTTCAGGTTTGTCGCTATCTCTGACGTCAGTGTCGGTGGCGCGCTGTTCTCAATTCCACCGCCGTCTTCAGCCGTGCCGGTACTGATCCGACAGGCCCAGCTCGGATACTTAACGACGAAATCGTCTTCTGTGAAATTCATCAGATCCAGCATCTTCGACCGTCCTTATTGTGCTGCTGTCGCTGCCTGACTTCGACGGTATCGATTCAGCGCCACCGCAAATTCACCGGGCCCCACATAATCAGGGCAGTGCTGCGCAAACGCCTCTTCGATGGTCATGCCCTCATTGACGTATCCGGCGATCGCCGCGGACGCTTCTTCATCGATTTCCGCGCATGCCTTCGCAGATTTAATCTTCGTAAACCACCGGCGGAAGTCACAAGGTTTGATCTGATGCCCGTACAAACGCTGGTACGCGTCGTCTGAGTTCTCGTTTTGTTCAACCGTTGTGATGACTTCCTTCAACGCGTTTGTTGCCATTTCAATTTCCCCATTTGTGTCCAGCCATGCTGGCCACTACCATCAAAGAAGGGCGGAGCGTTCGGCTCCCACCCAAGAAAAAGACACCGTTCGTAAAAGACCGACGGACTGAAGACAAGTCTCCCATACAGCGGTAGCTCAGCCGCAGATGCCATCCCATCAGACGCAGTTTCGATCTGCGCGAATAACGCGTAGTTGGTCAGCGTCGCTTCCACTACACATTCGCGTGTCTGAAACGCTCCGACCAAGGTTAACGCCCCCGAAACACCGAACCACGTTTTTTGTGATATCGGACGCTGCCATGGTGACCACAGGGGCGTGCCATAGAGTACGACGGGAAACGTATAGTCAGCGTGAACGATCATTGTGCCAGTCCTTGTGCAATTGGTGCTCGAGCCACTGGCGGTTTAACCGGCGGTGGCGCATTTCCACCGGCCTTCTGATTCGCAACGATCTGCTCCAGCAACTGGTTTCCGCGTTCAGTTGACGCTGTCTGCAGCTCAATCTGTCGTTGCAACAGCTCAAGGTTTCGAACTTGCTGTTCCAGATATCGCTTGTCCTCCGGATCCGTAGCATTTGCCGCCCGGAATTTAACCGTGTCGAGCAACACCTGCGCTCTGTCTGCACCGGTGAAAAACTGTTCCGTGCGCGCTCCGAATCGTTCGGCACCGCTGACAGCAGTTCCCCCGACAAACGATCGTGTCCGCTCCTGAACGTTCGTAAAGATCTGCTCCAGTTCCGCTTCCAGTTTGGCGCTACCCTCAGCCCTGAGATTAGCAGTCTCCTCAGACGCCTTACGTTGCCCCTCAGCGATTGCAAACGCACCGGCTGTCGATGCTTCAGCCTGCAGTTTGACGAGCGCTTTGGCTGCGTCTGCGTCTCCCATGATTCCCTGACGAATCGTGTCAAAGCTCGCCTGGTCTTCTTGTGTTGGCTTAATGCGGCGGATGATGGCATTCCGTCCGGTTTCCTGGAGTCCACCGATGAACTGCGCCTGCAGGTTGGAATTGGTCTCAACCAACCGCATGCGTTCTTCGAAAGATGCCGCCATGAACTCTTTGCGTTCGTCTGCGGTCGTCTTGGCTACGCCGCCTGTTTTCAGCTTTACCGATGCTTCGGGCACGAAGTTCTGCAACTGCCGGAAGAATGCCTGCTGACTCGTGGCTGCGACGTCTGCTGACTTCGGTTCTAGTACGGAAAAGATCGACGCCTCTTCCCTGGCTTTCTCGGCAGACAGCTTCAGGATCGCCACAGCCCCCGCTGTATTCGCTGAGAACGCTTTAGCGAAGCTCACCGCGTCAGTGACCTGAGATACTGCCTGACTCTGTACAAGCCCGCCAACGACCTCCTGTGCGTTTCGGTTGCCCGTGGCCCGCGCTTCAACCAGAGCCCCCTGAGCAATCGCCGTTGCCTGCGCGAGATCCTGCGGAAATGCTTTGGCTGCCTCTTTAAGAAACTCGCTCGCTTCAACAATGTTGTCGGCGCCGGATGATCGGAGCGTTCCGAGTGCTTCAACAATCCCGCCGGCATTCAGTCCGAGTTCGTCCGCAAGGTTCAACGCCAGCGGTCTGACCGCAAGGCGCTCGTCGTCACCAAGGTTCGAGATGCTTCGTGCGGATATGGCTTTTCCGAACTCGACTTCCGACAGACGCTTGTTCTCGTTCACCCGCTTAATGTTCTCAAGGTCTTGTTTCAGCGATGCAGCGATTGCACCGACGCTGACCAGCGTGGTGACTGTCCCGGACAACGAAGACGTGAAGTTATCGACAATGCCGCCGATGCCGCTCTGCGCCTGTATCCCGTCTGCGGTAGCCGTTTTGGCTTTCTCAAGGCTTCCCCGCAGTTCATCCACTTTGCGCTTCTGCGCTGCGAACTCTGCGGTGCCCTGTTTCATGTCGCGCAGTTGAACCAGATTGTCTTTCAGTTCAGATTCGAGTTGATTGAATGACCCGGCAGCCGCTTTTGCCGCCTTGCTCTGATCCTCGAGCACAACCGTGCCGGTCGCCAGTTGTTTTTCAACTGTGACAACATCGGAAATCTGTTGCTTCGCTGCGTCAAATTCTGTGGCCAATTGCCGGACGATTGCTGCCTGCTGCTGAAACTCCGGCGTGCCTGCTTCCATGTCTTTGAGAAGTGCGACGTTCTCATTGAGATTCGTCTCCAGTGCAGCGAACGAACCAGCCATTGCCTTGACCGCAGTTTCCTGCTGCTGGATCGTGGCCGTCCCTGTGGCCAACGCTGTTTCAGCCGCTGTCAGCTCAGCGATTTTCTGCTTTGCCTGCGCGAACTCGGCATTGAGTTGTTTAACGACAGCCGCCTGCTGTGCGAATTCTGGTGTTCCTTCTGCCAGTCGATCGAGTTCCGCCCGTGCTGCGCCAAGTTTGGCCTTTAAGTCTACGAAAGAACCGGTCGCTGCCTTAGCCCCCTCAGTCGCTGCTTTGGTCACTTGCGCGAAAGACTTGGCGCTATCATTTGCAGCCGCCTGCAGCTTTGCAATTTCGCTGACAGGTTGCGACGCGTTCGCGACCAGAGTGACTTTCATTTCCGACGTCATGGTGATGCCTCATTCCTGCATTCTGTTTCAGAGCCTCACGCGGTTTGCAGTGGCATACCCATCAACGCAGCAATCAACTCTTTGATTGCCTGCTGCGAAAACAACCTGAGATGCGACACAATTTCAGGCGTCACCCGGTAATTGATCTGCAGCACTGACACCAGGAATTGCCAGTCTGCTGCGAAGTTGAATGAGATTTCCACTGACCCATCTTCGTTGATCGTTGACAACGCATCTGCCCGGCGCTTGTCGATCGATGTCACCATCCAGTTGTATGCTTCGTCTGCAACCCAAGTCAGCGTGCCGTCTGAGTTGAGCAACGGAAACCTGTCGATATCCTGCGGAACCACGATTGACCAGCGCTCGCCATTACCCAGTTTTATGAAAGAACCTCGGCGATGGTTCGGTTTTCGAAGATCCTCTTCGGTTGGTGGCGCGTCATTCCAGGTTCCGACCCAATAAACGCCGGACTCACGGTCTCCGGCTTTCGCAGACGGTATCCATGTCTGCGCCTCAGGCTTGTAGATCAGTTGATTCTGCGTTGAACTCAACCAGCCACAGAGTTTGCCGCGGCCCTCGTCTGGTCCATCCGATTGCTTCACGTCCAGCCCGCTCGCGATCTCGCCCAAACCGACTCTTTCAAAGAGATCTTTAGCCGTACAGTCGGAGTCTTGACCTGGTATGTAGATCAAAAAACGCATTGCTTCACCCCGTATCCAAAAAAGAGCAGACCAGAAGCGTCAGCCTCCAGCCTGCTCCGTACTGTCCATTAAGCAAGTGCAACGCCGACTGCTGCTGTCAGCGACAATGGATTGATTTTGATCGTATTGCTGGCGTTTGTGCGGGCATCGCCGCCAACAGTTTCGGCCTGACCGATACCAACGGCACCGCTGATGGTGATGTGCTCTTCGTCTTCAGGGTCAACGATAATCCCACTTGCGGCACGCTTCGCAAAGTTGATTGCGATGCCTGTGCCCAACCCGGCTGCATTGATAACGCTGCCAGCGTATGCAACATCCTCAGTCTGGATACTGATCGTCGGCAAGCCTTCGTTTATGTAGAACGCGGTGGCGAATGGTCCGCTGGACTTCTGTTCGATCACTTTAATTCCAGTGGAAATATCAACGCCCTGAATCTGCGCCAGTGTCACGCCATTCACGACGATCGAATGCAACTGGTATTCAGCAACGAACGTTGCATCTGCGAGCGTAATCGAACCGACGAACGATACCGGCGAAACAAACCCGTCCGCTGACTTGTACCGCAGGGTCATGTCAGCTTTGGCAGACTCATTGATCTTTCCGCTGATGCTCTCCAGCGTTGCCAGAGTGTTGCTGCACTGAATGGCCGAATGACTCGCGCCAGAAGCGAATGTTCCACAGTCAGCGCGCAACCGGAATGGCACACTTGTAACCGCCGCTGCAATGCACAATCCAGCGCCGATGAACGTTCCTGAATTCAGCGCCAGAATTGTTCCCAGGTCCGTACTGCTCAGAGACGAGGAATGCGGCGATTCCCCCTGGAAATATGCAGATGGTCGCACGTTGCCACCTGCAAAGCCCGGCTGAAAGTTTGAGCCTGTCTTATGCGACAGGTTCATGATCTGGTGGATTACATCCGCGTTCAGCGAAATATCATATGGTGAACTGGCCATTTCAATGACTCCTAAACTCTCTGCCGTCGCTTCCGTCTAAGTGAAGGATCGCTGGCCAAAACTACGAATTTGTCGCGGAACGATTCCGCGTTTTGTTTCTCTTCTTCAGCCGTGAACGATTCCAGTTCATTTCTGAACTGACTCATCAACTGGCTTGTCTTTGAGCCTTTTGATCTCAACTCAGCCCTGTTGGCCGTGGCCACAACCTTGGCGTTCGCCAGGATCGCTGCCCTCAGACTGCCGGTACGCACCAGAGGCGCCGTTGTTCCGTACTGTTTCGCTTTCCTGATCTGATACCGCTTCGACCGTGGTTTGTAGCCGTACTTCTTGACGGCAATGACTTCAAAGTGTCCCGGCAATCGGCCCCTGTGTTCCTGCATTACCAGTGAACCAGTAACCTTAACAACCTGATTGACAGCCCGTTCTGACAGGTTTTCCTCTTCGATGACTACGGACATGTCCATCATGGCTCTCAGCCTCCAGCTTCGATGCGAAGGACAGTCCACCAGACTTCACCGATGTTCCGCGTTTTCTTTGGATCTGCCTGTTGCGGAGGAACCGTCGCGTTCATGTCGGTGATATTCAGCTTTGTGCCGCTGGCTGCCTGGTCCCGCAGATCATCGACAACGCCCTCAACTCGCTCGAGGAATGCAATGTACCGTTCGGACGCAGACTTCTGAGCGTCCGCTGTCAGCGTCAGGCATTCAATCATCACGTCGATGGAAACAGTTGTTGTCCAGCTTGACGTGGTGCCCTTCTGCGAATTGAAGTCCGACAGCGCAACCATGAACCTCGGGAGAGGTTTCGGTCGCTGATCGTTGTAAGCCAATTCGAATTCTTCATCTTCCCCATACCCGAAGTGGATCTTCTCCGCTGCATCTTCAGCAGACCCAACCCCCAACAATGCCTGCGCGTTGCTTGACTGGCTGAGCATCTCTGCCAGTTTCTCCACGGGCTTTGCAATGTGAAGTTTGAGGGCCACTATCGTTGTCCCAGTCCAGGTGGATGTGTGAGTTCTCGGCTTAATGCGATGACGTTTAACTTGATGAATCCAGCAACAGGCGGACTGAGTGACTCGATCGCGAACGTTTGCCCGCGGAATGTCAGTCGCCAGGTGCTCTTGATTTGCATGATTTGATTCGGGTCATCTTCGTACATCTCATTATTCAGTCGGCTTGGATCGATGAACGAAGGTATGGCGACTTCCGCTCTGACGATCACTCCAGTCCCGCTATCAGTTGTCTCCGTTTGTTCTGTGATCTTGATAATCGCAGTCGTCAGGATCCGTTTTCCAGCAGACGTCAGAACTTCGATGTCTTCGCCGAACGTGGCGAAGTGCATCGTGTTCTGATGTCTTTGTGCGAGTCTTTGGAAGAGTGACGTCACGGATATCTATCTCAGAATAAAAATGGCAGGCGCCGGATCCGCAATGCACAGCATACGGGGGGGGTGTAAGTAACACTGCAGACTTAGCCCGGCGCCTGTCACGGATGTGCGTTGACTACGCTGGAGTCGTGTATGGGAACTCGTTCAGATCAATCTCAACGTATGCTCCGCTCGAACCGCCCACCAGGACGATACCGGCGTTTGTCGCGCCGCTGCCGCCTTCTGCAAGTGCCGTTTGATTCGTCGGATGGATTGATGCAACATCACCGACGGCCAGCGTTGCCGCCGACAGGACACGCACGCGTCCCTTTGTCAGGAGTGTTGCCTTTTCGCCATCTTCCATGGCCTGAGCGCCCAGCACGATGCCGATTCGGCCATCGTCAGCGACCTTGAACTGACCGGGTTTCCATGGTCCACTTGATACTGTCTTCAAGACAGTGTTGTCGTTTGAAATCAACATGGTTATTTCCTTTCGGCGTTTTGCCGATCCTGTGGATTCTGATTCATTCCGGGTCACTCGACCCGGACTCGGTTATTTTTTTACGGGTTCTGCGCCCCGCTTGTTTCGATTCGTCATCGCCTGACTGCAGGTCATCCTGTGCATCTGCTTCGGCCTGGATTGATTCGATCGATCGCACAAACTTTCGATCCAGCAGCCACTGCCACGTCGGAGGAATCACGTCGCCTTCGTCGATCATCATTCCGGCTTCGCATCGTCCGATTTCTCCGATGATGCAATCCGATACGAGCACGTGCGATTTTGCTTCCGATTCGTCAGACACAGCCAAACCCCTGATTCGTAACACCGCTGAAAGATGGTGCGGAGCGATCTCCGCACCGGTCGTTTACTCTTCAGTCAGCCAATTAGCCGACAGCCTTCTGCAGCCCTTGGTAGCCGCTGACACCAGCCCCAATCGAATGGCTGATATCGATCGCCAGACCGTACTGCCCTTCCGAATTGAGGACCTTTGTGGACATCTTTGGCATGCGTCCGCTGCCTTCAAGGAAGGCAACAGTCGCACCGTGGCGTCCGCCTTTCGATGCCAGGTACCAGAGTGTCGGAGCAGCAGCGACGGCTGTATCGCTTGACGGATCCACAAACCCTGCTGACAGGCGAGCGTCTGCAGCAGTACCCAGACCGTGCTTCAGAAACGGATTCTTCGTGCCGTTCGCAGCCGCTGATTCTCGGATCTCTGCCGAGTTGGCCAGTTGATCTGCCACGAACGAATAGCCCGTGCCAGTCACGATGTAGCAGCTCGTCAGGTTCAGCACCGTTCCGGCTGCGTCCTTCTGAGCGCCCATCTTGCCAAGAACCGTTTGCAGGTTTGCGGCAGACAACGCTGTACTGGTAGCCGTGTTGTTGTGATCAGCGTGGAACAACGTCACACCGTCCGTCCGGAGTGCTGCGTTGGTTGCCAGCATTCCATACACCAGGCTTGGACGAAGATCAGCGACGCCGACGGCCCACTCGTCCATTGCCGCCTTCAGAGCGCCGATCGAGTCATCAACGATATCGATGATGTCCAGAATCAGCGTGTTGGCGAAATGAGCAACTCGGACCACTTCCATGGTTGCGGCAATCGTCGATTGTGCGGCTTTCTGGCCTTTGTGGCGCTTCTTCAGACGACCGCCATCGACGCGAACCAAACCATTCTCCTGGTAGTTCTTGACGTCGATTTCCCGAGTCCAGCCCAGTGTGCTGTCTTCCTGCTGCTCAATTTCTGAGATGAGAATTGAGGAAGCGGCGTTTGTGTAAATTGCCGACAGGGCAGGCGTTGACACCGCTCTGGTGACCAGCTCATGCCGGTCCAGTGGTTCTTCGATCTTGGAGATACGAAGTGCTTCGCGGCATAAATCCACTGAGTGAATTCCACGGTAGGAATCCGCACGCTCAAGGTTGCGGTGGAACTCTTCTTCGCGCGCCTTGTTCCGATAGTCGGAACGTTCGAACTTCGTCTGCCCCGAGAACGAATCGTAGAAGATCCGGTGCCCAACGCTCTCGATGTTTCTTGCGCCCATACGGACTGCCAACGCCATCGCAAGGCTGGTTTCGTTGCAATCACGTTCCCGACGATTGCCACTCAGGATGATGTTCGGAGCGTCCGATCCTGCGGGAGGCGCTGTACGCTGGGCCTGCAAATCCGCAAGGAACAATGCTCTGGCACCATCGACGGTGCATTCCGCGTCGTCAAGTGCTTTATTGAGCG
>JAGQQS010000396.1 GCA_020426105.1 Planctomycetaceae bacterium | reverse complement strand
ATCGATCGTCAGCCTCTCGCCGCGGGCAGGATCGTCGGCAAAGAGCTGTCGCAGATGTACGTCACGAATCCTGTCGTAGTGTGTTTCAAGTCTCTTCCACGCGGCACGGTCAGAAAGGGTCTGTTTACCTGTCGTCATTTGTTGGAATCTTTCGTAATTGGCCAGAGGAATTTCCCGAGCAGCACGATGGTCGCCACTGATGCGACAGCACTTTGAAGCACGGCTGCTCAATGCCTGTATCCGCAAGCCGTGAACCTGCAATTTGCCCGATACGAACCAGGCAAGTCACACGCTGGCTTCCCTCACCCTTCGAATTGACTCAATTCACAGATCAGGAGACTGAGTCGCCATGCTTCCGAACCGGCACTCGATTGTACATTGTCGTCATCTCGCACAGACTTTGGAAGGCTTGCGAGTTCAGCATCTCTTTACTGCAACGCCAACGCCAGTTTCCTTCCGCGATTCCGGGCGTGTTCATTCTGGCGTCTGCTCCGAGATTGAGCAGATCCTGCGCGGGAATGATGGCCAGCGCCGCGACAGATTTCCATGCCACCCGATGCAATGCGGCGGAAACATCTGAAGCGCCGAGTTCGGGGCGATGCAGGTAAGCCCGGAGAAACTGCCGCTGCGGTTCCGATAAGTCGGCGTACCAGCCTCTAGTCGTGTTGT
Source organism: Planctomycetaceae bacterium (assembly GCA_020426105.1). Classification (GTDB taxonomy): domain Bacteria; phylum Planctomycetota; class Planctomycetia; order Planctomycetales; family Planctomycetaceae; genus SXXK01. Next base: position 7,344 of record JAGQQS010000396.1, on the reverse strand, counting down.
TGTCATGTGTCCCGGTATACACGACGGCATTCGGATTAAAGTTATGAGGAAGATGCGGACTGTCAGCATCACCATCGAAGGCAAACTGCAGCACTCGCGTCCCGGGCAATTGAAACTGATCACGAAGAGCGTGCACGTCCGATGTGATCAGGCCCAGGTCTTCCGCAATGAACGGCAGGGTGCCCAGTTCATTCATGAGCGCATTAAAAAAGTCTGTTCCCGGACCGGGAATCCATTGCCCCGCACGAGCTGTTTTCGTCCCGGCTGGTACGTACCATGCAGCGGCGAAACCGCGAAAATGGTCCAGCCGGATCAGATCGACATGATTCATCAGTGCACGCACCCTCGATATGCACCATTCATAGCCGGTTTTCCGGAGCATCTCCCAGTCATAAACAGGGTTGCCCCAGAGCTGCCCATCGGAACTGAAATAATCGGGAGGAACGCCTGCCACGAACTGAGGACGGTGATCCGCGTCCAGCAGAAACAATTCCGGATTGGCCCACACATCACTTGAATCCGAAGAGACGAAAAACGGCAGATCGCCAATCAATTGAACGCCCCTGTGCCGGGCGTGTTCCTTCATCCGCTGTCCCTGCCGAAATACGAGGAACTGCGCCAGACTGATTTTTTTGATCTGGTCGGCCAGGATTCGTCTGGCTGACTTCATTGCGTCCGGTGTGCGCTGCACCAGTTCACGTGACCAGTTCAGATAAGGAACGCCGCCATGGCTGGCTCTGAGCGCTTCGAACAGGGCATAGTCATCCAGCCAATTTGCCTGTTCATGACAGAACTTCTCAAACTCCGGCTTCAGCCTGTGGCTGGCCGCAGCCTTGAAGCTGGTCCAGACGGTTTCGAGCAGCTGATCCTTGAATTTGATCACGGAGTCGTAATCGACGGCAAGTTCCGGGAACGACCTGCGCGCGACATCGCGCGAGTTCAGCCATCCTTCCTCAATTAGCACATCGGGACTGATCAGCAGCCAGTTGCCGGCGAAAGAAGACGCCGAGGAATAAGGCGAGTTCCCAAAGCCTGTGGGCCCCAGAGGCAGCATCTGCCACCAACTCTGACCGGATTCGGCGAGCAAATCGATCCAGTCGAGAGCCGCGGAGCCCATGTCGCCAATGCCGTACGCTGACGGCAATGACGTAAGATGCAGCAACACGCCTGAGGCACGATATCCGGCCGAGAATATCATCCCGTTCCGCCGCTGGTTGTCATCACTCATACGTTTAATCCCATGTCCGGACCGCATCGTCCTGCGGGTGACGGTCGTACTGCAAGTCACACGCTGATTTTTGTTTCATTCGACGTCAGAATTAATTCTCAGACTCAGGCGAATACGACGTCTGCGGCGATGGTGGATGAAACCAAGGTCCTGAACACTTCCCGGAAAACATAAGTTGAGTTAACTTTCAGGCGGGGTGCAGGCCGCTCAGCGCGAAGAAGTTTTGCTTCCCGTTCCTCGATCGAAATGACCTGAACAGGAACAGACATTTGAATGTGCTCGAATTGACATTACTGCTTGCCATCATGGCGTTCGCTGCCGGTTTTCTGGGATCGCTCACCGGTATGGGAGGAGGCATAGTCATCGTACCGGGGTTGACGTTGTTGTTCGGCGTGGAAATTCGCTACGCCATCGGAGCGGCACTAATCTCCGTGATCGCCACTTCTTCCGGCGCTGCGGCCGCCTATGTAAAAGAAGGATTTGCCAACATTCGACTGGGCTTGTTCCTTGAAATCGCGACAACGATCGGTGCCGTTGTGGGGGCATTTCTGGCGACTAAAATCTCCGGAAACTCGATCGCGGTTATCTTCGGAGGCATTCTGCTGTATTCAGCATACGCAATGATGCGAAACACTCAGTCGCCCCATAAAACTAACGCAGCGGACGCGCTCGCTGTGCGACTGCGACTTGACGGAACGTATCCACTGAAGAATAACCTCGTCGCATACCATGTCAGACATGTGCCTCTCGGCTTCGCACTGATGCTCGCCGCCGGCATTTTGTCTGGTTTACTGGGAATCGGATCCGGAGCTTTAAAAGTCCTCGCTATGGATCGGGCGATGCAGATTCCATTTAAGGTTTCAACAACGACAAGCAACTTTATGATCGGTGTCACGGCAGCGGCCAGCGCCGGAATCTATCTGAATCGCGGCTACATCGATCCTGGCCTGGCCATGCCGGTCATGCTGGGGGTGCTGGCCGGTTCGATGCTTGGTGCCCGCGTCCTGGCACAGGCGAATGTTCGCATCCTGAAGATCGTATTTTCCGTCGTCGTGACGGCACTCGCGGCTCAAATGATCATCAATGGAATTCTGGGGAAGATCTGATGTCGAAACCCGAATCACCAGATCCGGAATATCAGTCCGGAACACCTCACCTCTGGACTGATCTCGAAGTCGAAACCAAAGTCGGAAATCTGCTCAGAGCCGGTGTATTAACATCTGCGGTCCTTGTCGGCATTGGTGCGGTGGGGTATCTGGTACAACATGGATCGGAGCAACCACACTATGGGAAGTTCAACGGAGAGCCTGGCGAACTTCGGCACGCCGCTCTCATTCTTCAGGATGCCTTTACCGGCCACAGCGAGGGAATCATTCAGTTCGGATTGTTGGTCCTGATTGCCACGCCGGTCGCCCGTGTCATGCTGGCAGCATTTGCATTTCTAAAACAGGGAGATCGATTTTACCTGGGAGTAAGCTTAGTCGTTCTGGCGATCCTGACCGCGAGTCTGCTGGGACTGTCACCGTAGTGCCCCCTTGCACCCGGCAAGACTCAGATTACACGTTCCACGTTGCTCGCGACAACTTCGCGCAAATGAAATCGGCGAGGCAAAATGCCCCTTCCGGGGCAAAATGTCCCGGCAACGCGGGTCCGCGCGAAATAATCACAGGTATTCTCACGTGATTCCGGTAGTTCCTGTTTGGCACACAGTATGCTTAGCATCTCTCCCAACGTGATGAAGCAATGTCGGTAGCAGAATTCGTACGAATTCTGATGTCACCAACAGCGGCGGAAATCTCACGACCTGCGTTGCCCAAAAACAGCCCGTTTTCAGCTGTAACATTGCTTCTCAGCGGAGCCTTTCCCTGCCATCAGACAATTTTGATCCTCCGCCCTGAAAGGAAAATTTATGCCTGCTGATACCTCCACTCGCGACCGAATTAACGAACTGTCGCAGACGATCAAGAACCACAATGAACCATTTCGACGGATTGTCAGCGAAGTCAATCAAGTACTGGTGGGCCAGGAAAAACTGGTGCATCGCATGCTGATCGGGCTGCTGGCGAACGGGCATTTGCTGATCGAAGGCGTGCCCGGACTGGCCAAGACGACGGCGGTGGCCAGTCTTGCCAAAGCTATCCAGACAGGTTTTCAACGCTTGCAGTTTACTCCCGATCTGCTGCCAGCCGACCTGATCGGAACACAGGTGTACCGCCCTCAGGATCAGACATTCATTGTGCAGAAAGGACCCATTTTTTCGAATCTGATCCTCGCCGACGAAATCAATCGCGCTCCTGCGAAGGTTCAGAGCGCTCTGCTTGAAGCAATGCAGGAGCGTCAGGTAACAATCGGGGCGGAAACTTTTCCGCTGCCCCAGCCCTTTCTGGTGATGGCAACGCAGAATCCGGTTGAGCAGGAAGGCACATACCAATTGCCGGAAGCTCAAACCGACCGCTTTATGCTCAAGGTGATTGTGGACTACCCAAACCGCAGTGAGGAACTGCAGATCCTGCGGCGGATGAGTCGGACCGGAGCGAAGTTTGAGATCGAACCTGTCACATCGCCGGAAGAAATTATGGCGGCACGTGAATTGGTGGATCAGGTTTACGTCGCCGAGAAAGTCGAGAATTACATCGTCGATCTCGTCATGGCAACGCGTAACCCCGAGGCGTATGGGTTGAAGATCAAGGATCTGATTCAGTTTGGTGGTTCGCCGCGAGCGACCATCAATTTGACACTGGCGGCAAAAGCGAACGCATTTCTGGCCGGCCGTGGCTATGTGATTCCGCAGGATGTGAAAGATCTGGCTCTGGATGTCCTGCGGCATCGGGTTGTTATCACGTATGAGGCGGAGGCAGAAGACCGGACGAGCACATCGATCGTGACAGAGATTTTGAATCATATCCCGGTGCCTTAAAACGGAATTGAGGCCATGAGTCCTCGTCAGCCCGGTGACTGCAGGGACTCGTCGCCTCGTCCACTACGATTCGTCCACTACGGTTTTAATTTCGACAAATCGCTGGCGCCATTTCACTCAGAGAAAACGCTCATGATCCCACGTGAAGTCATCCGTAAAATCCGGCGAATTCAGATTCGGACATCGCACAAAGTCGATGAACTGCTGGCCGGTACATGGAACTCTGCCTTCAAAGGTCGCGGCATCGAATTCGAAGAAGTCCGGCCCTATCAGGTGGGCGACGACGTGCGAACGATTGACTGGAACGTCACTGCGCGTAGCGATGTTCCTTACGTCAAGCTATTCCGGGAAGAGCGTGAATTGGCGGTTGTGCTGCTGGCCGACCTGAGTCGTTCGCAGAGTTTTGGAACGAACCATCAAACCAAACGGGAACTGGTGGCGGAACTGGGCGCGACGCTGGCGATGTCAGCGATCCGGAATAACGACAAAGTCGGGCTGACCCTGTTCACGGACGACATTGAAAAATGTATTCCACCGCGAAAAGGTTCCCGTCATGTCCTGAGACTGATTCGCGAACTGTTGTATTGTGAACCAGTGGGAAGCCGCACCAATCTCCGGCAGGCGCTCGAACATCTGAATCGGACGTCAAAACGTCGCACGGTCGTGTTTCTGATCAGCGACTTTCAGGACTACGGGTTCGAATCAACATTGAAGGTCGCGCGCCGCAAGCATGACATCATTCCCGTGGTGATCAGCGACCCACGGGAAGGCGAGATGCCGAACGTGGGGCTGGTGCGACTTCAGGACGAAGAAACTGGCGAAGTGATCACGCTCGATACCGGCAGCCGAAAGAATCGTGACCTGTTTGCAAAGCTCTATCAACAACAAACTGAAGCTCGGGACGCAATGTTTCGCCGCCAGCGGCTGGAACCACTTCATCTGGAAACTGGCCGAGATCTGGTAGAGCCGCTGCGACGGTATTTTCATAAACGTGAGGGGCGATCATGAAGATTTTTCACCTGAGAAGTCAGAGAGTGCGTCGTCGCTCAATTCATCAGCAACCGGATGCGGATTGTAAAGCCACTCCGGAACTCCTGCGAATTCTGCTGCAGGGTTTTGCGTGGCTTTTCATCACATTCACCGGCGCCGCAAACGCCGACTCCACAGTGCCCACCGTGCAGGTAAATACTTCGAGTACGACCGTCCAGGTCGCCGAACCGTTCACGTTCGAAATCAACGTCACCGCTCCTGCGGGGACCACAGTATATTTTCCATCCATTGGCGAGTTGCTTGGAAAATTCGACGTTGTCGATCAGCAGGTGCGAGCCGACGTACCTTCGGCCAGTGATGTCAACCAACGTCTGTGGACTCAGCATTTGACCCTGGAAAGCATCGTGACCGGCGAGCTTGATATCCCGTCTCTTGAGATGCAGGTTCGCCGAGATAACAAGATTCAGACACTGAAAACCGACGCTGTCCCGGTTCGAGTCACCAGCGTTTTGGAAGATCGGGCTGATCCGACAAAATTCCGCGACATTGCATCGGTCGTCGATATCGCAGTACCCGAACCTGTTTCCCGTGCGTGGATTTGGTGGACGCTGGGAGGATGCGGAGGAATTGGGACTGCGGCGTTGATGCTTGCTGCGATGTCAAAACGCAAGACGTGGATGACACCCAAAGTGTGGGCGCTTCATGAACTGAAACAACTCCGACACTCTGAAGCCATGCGGTCTGCAGACAGCCAACTCGTTACCGAAATTCTGACATCAGTTCTGCGTGACTATCTGGAACTGCAATTCGAGATCGCCGGCCCCTTGCAGACCACTCAGGAGTTCCTGCACGAAATCGAAACCCACAGGCAGTTTAGTGCTGAGCTGGCCGAAAAATTCATGACACTATTCGAAAATGCAGATCTCGTGCGGTTTGCCGGATTGAAATTGTCGGCGGCTGAACTGAATGCCGCGATTGATGATACCGAACGACTCATTGAACTAAGTGCGAAGCTTAATACGGGTCAGCCTTTGTCAGGCCCTCCGGACAATTTGAGAAGTTCCTCCTGCGATTGATCACTTGCGGAGATCTGCTGATGTTTTTCTCACCATGGTATTTCCTGCTGCTGCTTCTGTTGCCGCTGGCGGCCAGACGTCTGTTTGCTCCTCGACGCAGATCGGCCGTGCGGTTTAGTTCAGTGAATCTCGTACGGCAGTTGGCACCAACATTCCGTCAGCGAATCACCTGGCTGCCCGGTGCCCTGACGCTCGGCGCTGTCAGCGCCATCATCGTCGGCCTCGCTCAACCCCGTGAAGGACGGGAACAAACCGTGACAGATACTGAGGGGATTGCCATCGAACTGGTGGTCGATCGCAGCGGAAGCATGCAGGCCATGGATTTTCAGGTAAATGGAGAACACGTGGATCGTCTGGCTGCCATCAAGAACGTTGTCGGCAAATTTGTGTTGGGCGGCGATCAGTTGAAAGGTCGCTTCAGCGATCTGGTGGGTCTCATCTCATTCGCCGGATACGCCGACGGTGAAACTCCACCAACGCTGGATCATGCTTTTCTGGTGTCACAGCTCAATCAGACGCAGATCGTAACGAGCCGCAGCGAAGACGGAACGGCCATTGGTGATGCAATTTCACTGGCAGTTGAAAAACTCAACGCTCTGGACGACCGGCAGAACGAGAAGGTAAAAAGCAAAATCATTATCCTGCTGACGGATGGAGAAAATAACGCCGGTCAGCTGGAGCCCATCCAGGCGGCCGAACTCGCAGAAACGATGGGTATCAGGATCTATACCATTGGAGTCGGAACAAAAGGACAGGCACCAATGCCTGTCCAGGATCCGTTTTCTGGCCGTACCGTGATGCAATGGGTGCCTGTCAGTATTGACGAAGAGACGCTGACAAAAGTGGCTGAGATCACGCAGGGGAAGTACTTTCGTGCGACGGATACGGATTCGCTGGAACAGATTTACAGTGAGATTGATCTGCTGGAAAAGACCAAAGTTGAGGCTCAACATTTCGTGGACTACCGGGAACTGGCCATTCAGCCGTATTCGATCGCCGGTATTTCTGTACCCCCGGTCCTGTTGGTTGCGTTTGTGCTGCTCGCGGCACGTGTGTTGCTCCAACAGACATGGTTAAGAGAGATGACGTGAATAAAGCTTGCGGCGCGGCGGCTGGGCGTCAGCCCTCCGTGT
>JAGQQS010000395.1 GCA_020426105.1 Planctomycetaceae bacterium | reverse complement strand
TTTAAGGCTCAGATGAACAAGCTGGCGAACTTCTTTTGGACGGCCGATCCGATTGCGCAGATGCAGTACGAATATGATCAGGCGGTTGAGCAGCTAAAAAGTGGTCGTGAGGGTCTGGCTCAATACCGGGCTCTGGTGGAAAAAGTCTCTCAGCAGGCAAACGCAGAAAAAAAACGGGTTGCTCAACTCGAAGGCCGCGTCAAAGCCTACCTGCAGGCCGGCGATCGAACGACCGCCGCCAAATTTGCCCTGGATCTGCAGAAGGCCAAAGACAGCCTGGCGGAAAAAATTGCCCAGATGCAGATGCACGAATCGGCCTATGAAAACAATGTCACGAAAATCAAAAATGCCACGAAGAAGGTTGGCCAGATCAAAGACAAGATGCAGATGTACGATGCCGAACTCAAGATGAGCCGCGCTGAAGCAGAAATGGCAGAACTTACGGGGACACTCAATTTTGACATCACCACGGACATGGGCCAGATCGAACAGGTACTCCAGGATCAAATCAACAGGAACCGAGCCAAGGTGCGAGTCGCAGCCGATCTGTCTGAACAGGGAGTTGAAGATATCCTTCGCGAAACGGCTGCCGAAAACGCGATGGCAGAGGACGCTCTGAAACAGTTTGAAGCCGAGATGGGGTATCTGACTCCGGGTACGGCAAAAGTCTCCCAGGAAGAAAAACAACTCGGCCCGCAGACTTCGACTGAGACTAACTGAAGGGTGTTCGAATGGTCGAGTCTATGGCGATTACGTCCGAAGCCACTGTGCCATCGATTGAACTTCCCGCGTGGTTCCCCGCATGGGCGAATGAGCTGGCGCAGAAGTATTTTTCCGGCACTGCATGTTTCTTTATTGTGCACGGTAACGTGCACGACCTGATACCGGTTCCGGTGGACGGGGGCACGGAATTCCTGAATCTGTCCGATTTTCTGGGGCGCCATTTGTTCGCGAAATGGGATCTGGTGCTCGAACACAACCTCAGTCAGGGGTTGCAGGCGCTGGCAGGAGGGGATGCGAACCGGCATCACAGGATGATGCAGGAACTGACTGACCTGTTTGGCCCGTATCGAAACTGGTCGCGTGACACGGACGATATCCTGCTGACACTCGACCAGATGATTGAGCGAACATTGGTCGAAGATGACCCCAAAAAGCGGCGACGCATGGCGGTGGTTTTTGATTTCGGCCAGTATCTTGTTCCACCCGGGGATCCGGCTCAGATTGCAGGTCGCGTTGCCTCACGCGTGGTTCGATTTCTCGACTGGGCACGTAACCCCTGGATTCGCCGGATCAATATGGCATTCTGCCTGATCAGCGAGAGCATATCTGAAATCAATGAGCGTCTTTCGTCCAGTCCGTTTGTGGCGACGGTTGAAATTCCGATGCCGGACGAAGCAGCGCGGCAGAGTTTCATTAGCGAACGTTTTCGCAGGAATCCGCCCAGGGGAACAGCGTCAGACGAGACGATGAATGCAGCGCAACTGACAGCATCATCGAATGGACTGAGTTTGCTGAGTCTTGACCACTTAATCGCGATGGCGTTTCGATCAGGCGGCGTCACCGTGCGGCAGTTTCAGGAACTCAAGAAGAATGCCATTGAGCGTCAATGCGGTGGCTATCTTGAATTTGTCGCGCCCAAGCACAAACTGGATCTGGTGGTCGGCCAGCAGGCCGCTGTGAAACGACTGCGCGATGACGCGAATCTGATTACCAATGGCCATCAGGACGCTGCTCCGATGGGCTATCTGATTTGTGGTCCAGTGGGAACAGGCAAGTCGTTTCTGGCGGAATGCTATGCTGGTTCCATCGGGATCCCGTGCGTTAAGCTCCGTAACTTTCGCTCGAAATTTGTGGGGGAAACAGAAGGCAATCTACAGCGAGTTCTGACGGTACTTCGCAGCCTGGGTCCCGTCGTGGTGATGATTGACGAAGCTGATGCGTCCCTCGGTGATCGTAATCAGGAAGGGGATTCCGGTACCAGTGGTCGCGTCTTTTCGATGATCGCACAACAGATGGGCGATACGCGTTATCGTGGTCGCATTATCTGGATGTTGCTGACGTGTCGCCCGGATTTGCTGCCAATCGACCTGAAACGCCAGGGACGTGCCGAAGTGCATATTCCGCTGTTCTATCCGCACAGCGAAGAAGAAATACGGGAAATGTTCGGTGTCATGGGGCGGAAGAACGGAATTAGACTGGAGCCTGGCGCACTCACGCTGAGTGAACGTCACAAGACGCTGAGCGGTGCTGACATTGAAAGTATCGTGCTGACGGCGCGTCGCTTCGCGCTCGTCGCTGATCGCAGCGACGTTACTCAGGATGATATCTCCAGTGCTCTCGCTGACTTTATACCATCGGCGCAGGGAGTCGAAAAAGAAATGCAGGAAGCAGCCGCTGTTCTGGAATGCACACAACTGGATTTTCTCACGCCCGAATGGCGCGAGCGTCTGGAGGCTGTCAACGGACGCGCGACACTCCAGCAGAGATTTACTCAGATGCGCTCGCTGGTGGAAAGAATGTAGATCTGCCGCGTTTTCCGGATACAGATTCTCCGGCTTCGAAAGTTAAAATTGATCATGCTGATTGTAACGACAGCATCCTGCCACGTGGCTGGCTGCGCCATTGGGGGGGTTGCCGCATTTTCACGAGATTTTCCAGGAGAAATCATCAGGAACAAAGTTTGTCTTCGATCACTGCCTGGGACTGCTTTCTGCGGGAGCAATTTCGTCAATGATATGTGATCCGCACCTCCTGTACGTAAGATCGTACGACAACGAGCCTGACGGCAGCTGTTTGTTCACTGGATTCTGCGAAGAACTGGATGAATCGCTCTATGAACTCCTGCCTGATCAGACAATCAATCGTCGATCGTGACGAAAACGTCGTGGCCTATAAGTTGCTGGTACGCGACGGAACCCGGCACTTGATTTGTCGCATTGAGGAACCTTCGTCCGCGAATGAGGCTGCAGCGAATCAGAATCATCTGACAGGCCTGCACCGGATCACGGACGGACAAAAATGCTTCATTGAATTCAATCGCAGCCTGCTGCTGGAGAATGCCTACACCTCGCTCGATTCCGAATCGACTGTTGTCGAGGTCTCGGAATCCGAACAGTTCGATGCCGAGCTGGTGGATGCCTGCCGCACGGTGAAGAAAAAGGGATATGCGCTGGCTCTCGATGACTACGTGGATGATCCCTGGCTGCAACCGCTGCTGGAATATGCCGATCTGCTCAAAGTGGAATTCCCGATCCTGACGGCCGAACAACACCGGCGGATTATTGAATGCGCCGGGAAGTACGGCTTTGTGGCCATGGCGAAACGTATTGATACTCAGGAAGATTTTGCAGCAGCTCGTGAGCTTGGATACACGTATTTCCAGGGCTACTACTACTGCAGGCCCAGGTCAAAAGCGATCTCAGGAATTCCAACGTCACAATTACATTATCTGCGTCTGCTGCAGGTCGTGAACGCGGCGGAGTTCAGGATCGACGCCATTGAAGAACTGATTAAGAATGAATTGTCACTGACTGTAAAACTTCTGCAGTATTTGAATTCACCATCGTTCGCTTTACGTTCGACGGTTAGCTCAATCCGACAGGCGGTCACACTTCTCGGACAACGTCCACTGCAAAAGTGGGTGTCGATGATTACGGTCAGCCAGCTCGGTCAGTCGAAACCACTGGTGCTTCTCAATGCGAGTCTGGCGCGTGCCAAATTCCTGGAAGTCATTGGAAAGCAGGTATTCACCGACGACATCGCGGGCGATTGCTTTCTCGTTGGCATGCTGTCACTCCTGGATGCAATTCTGGACGTCCCGATGGCTGAGATCCTGTGCAACCTGGCACTGGCGCCGTCGATCGTGGCTCCGTTGCTGGGCAGTGAGTCTCCGGTGAATCAGCTGCTTCACCTGACCCAGGCACTGGACGAGGGTGAATGGCGTTTAATTTCAGCCCTGGCCAGTCAGATGAAAATCGATGAAGATAGTGTGTTCGCCGCATATGAAGATGCCATCGTCTGGGCAACGGACGTGACAGAGAATATCAAATAGGGTGGGACAAGCGGCAGCTAAGCCGCGCCGGCCCACTATTCGCAGAGCTTCGATTGGTGGGCCGGCGCTCGCATTCGCTCGCTGGTCCCACCCTGTTATGGAAGGACCAGTCAAGATTCATTCGAGA
>JAGQQS010000394.1 GCA_020426105.1 Planctomycetaceae bacterium | reverse complement strand
TGCGCTACCGCTGCTGCTTCAGCCCAGGTCATCAACGGCATACTTGCCAGTTCATTGATGCGTCCCAGGTGGTCTGCCACCTCGGCTGGCTCCGATGCCAGTTGTCCGGCCAATTCGGCGGCAATGTGACTGTCGCGTTCGTACCATTGTGGAAGGCCTCCCATAAATGCAGGCACAATAAACACTGTCGCCGGAAAGCCGAACTCCGACAGCAGGGGGACAGCACAGTCCGAAAAGTTCTGATAACCGTCGTCGAACGTCAACAGGACCTCGGGCTCTGTCCCCGCAAGCTTTGCGGCAACTGCGCGGCTGCAGAATTCGGCTATTGACAAGCCGCGGAAGCCGAGCTCACAGAGAATCTGGAGATGCCAGCGGAGCTGATCGCGCGTAACTGACAGCACGGAGCCAGAATCATCGACGGAGTGATACATCAGCACTCGAGGATGTCTCGGATGTCGTTGAAACAGTGTGCCCAGCACTCCGCGCGCAACACGTTTGGCAAGGGAGCGAAAGGCAACGCCTGACTTCATGCCCGGTCCTCTCGGCGATGATCGGAAGGGGGCTGAAAAAAATAACGATGTTTGGCAAAATAACGCATAGCGCTCAGAAAATGCCAGCGCCGCAATTGACTGAAAGTCTGGCTCGCGCTATCACGGGCATGTCGGTGAACGAATGTTACGGAAGGATCATAAACGGTTGCTGCGCCTCGCTGTCGGAATCGCAGGCACAGGTCCACGTCTTCGTAATACATGCGAAATCGCTCGTCCATTCCACCCGCCTCAAGGAATCGCATCCGTTCGACAAGCATGTATGCTCCAAACACCCAGTCGACGGGTGTTGGAGTCGTGTATTGTTCATCCTCCATGGCAAGGTATCGGTAAAACTTTGGACGATACCTCCATCGATCGACGCCTGCGGCTCGGCAGGCAAGCACCGGAACGGTCGGGAAGCGACGATAGCTGGTCTGGAAAGTCAGGTCGGGATTCACCAGCTTACACCCCACGATCGCTACGTCGGAACGGCTCTTCAGCAACTCAATCGAACTTGAAATTCTGCCCGACAGATGGCAGGTATCGGGGTTCAGGATCAGCAGGAATTGTCCTCTGGCCTGCCCCGCCAGGAGGTTTATGTTTGCAGCGAAACCCGCTGGCCGCTGATTATTGAATACACGCAGCCTGCTGTCGCCTTCAGCTTGAAACTGATCTTTGAGCGATCGTCCAAGGTTGTCAAGAAGAAGAATTTCTGTGTTTAGTCCGTCGCTGGCCGCTGGTAACGAATTGACGCACTCCAGCAACTCCTCCTCGTGCCCATGACTGACAATCACGATCGTGAGTTCAACCGGATTCATGTTTGAGTTCGCAATTATTCATGTTTGAGTTCGCAGTTGAGGAAAGGGAGATACGTGAGGGATAGTATGTTGCCCCATTGGGGCGAATAAACTGCATTTCCCTTTTTTTTCTGTGAATCGATTGTATCAGACTGAAAACGATCTATCATCGAACGCCACGCCCCCCCTGGGTGTGTATTACATGCGGCGAAGTGAACGCAATAGGCATTGGCCATTGTGTCATTCTGAGAGGCACTGCAGATGGCATTCAATCAACGTTCCGGTATCGGGGCAGGGAAGCGGATCTTCGACGTGGCAACGATCACTCTGTTGGTTTGGCTGTGGCTGCCAATCGTAACGGTATCTGCCTTGTTGAATTGGGCCTTACAGGGTCGACCTGTTTTTTACACTTCTATCCGGCGTGTATACAAGAATCAGTCTGTACGTATGATTAAGTTTCGAACCATGGTTCGAAACGCCGTTCAGATTGCCAACCGCTCGACGATACCGATTACCGGCAAATGTTTCCTGAACATCCCCGAAGATTCAGAACTCTACACTCCATTTGGTCGGTTTCTGGAGAAGTATCATTTCACCGAATTGCCCCAATTCTTTCAGGTCGCGTCAGGAAAGATGAGCGTCGTTGGCAATCGCCCGTTGCCAGAGGACGTGTGTCAGGCATTGATGGAGCGATTCCATTATGCTTCTGGTCGATTTGACGTTCGCTGTGGAATGGTTGGCCCCGTCCAGTTGGTCGGCCGGGACTTTCTGAGTGACGAAGAGCGCCTGCAGGTCGAGATCGCTTACGCCCGAGCTTGCCGTCTGGCTTACAGCTGGCAGCTGGATGTCGTTGTTCTGGCGTCAATGCTTATGATAGCCCTGCGTATTCTCCCGAGCTGGACACCGGACCAGGTGCTTGCACTGATCTCGCTGCACTCTGGAATCTCCAGGGACGAGTTGACTGGCGAAGAATCGATTGAATCGTCTGCAGCAGATCATCCGCCGGTCAGAGTCGATGAGGACAGTGCCCCACCGGTCATGGCTGAAACAGGTGCTTTCACTCCACAGACTTTAGCGACTGTCTACCCTCGCGTGCGTGCAGAACTTACAGGCGTGCCTGTCGTGATCCTGTGCGGCGGTAAGGGAACTCGAGCCTATCCGTACACCCGTGATATTCCAAAGGCTTTACTGGAGGTAGATGGTCGGCCGATTGTCGAACGCGTCATGGACGTCTTCGCCGATCAGGGACATAACGACTTTGTGCTGTCGCTGGGACACCTGAAAGAGACGGTCATCGACCATTTTGGCAAGCAGAAATGTGTGCCAGGTGCCGGACGCATCCGCATGCATGACACAGGCGAGGCATCTGATACAGGCGATCGGATTCTGCATTGCCGTCCATTGCTTGGTAATAGGTTTATCGCTACTTATGCCGATGGCATCTGCGATGTGAGTCTGGATAAACTGATTGAATTTCACGACTTACACGAAGGACTTGTTACCATCACGTGCGTGCCTCTGCAATCGCAGTTCGGAACGATTGAAGCAGACGAGAGGGGCAAAGTGAGTCGTTTCCGGGAAAAGCCCATCCTGTCCAGTCACTGGATCAACGCTGGCTTCATCGTTTTTGAAAGCGAGGCTTTCGAATACTGGCAAGGCAAGAATCTTGAGCAGGACGTGCTTCCATCCCTGGCAGAGAAAGGCTTGCTGTATTGCTACCAGCACTCCGGTTTTTTTAAATCGATGGATACTCACAAAGACCAGCTGGAGCTGTCAAAACTGTTTGCTTCCCGAAAGGTGCCAGCGCCGCATCGTATGATGGCTAATGAGCGGCTGATGGCTTACTCGGAAGACGAGGTCTCCACATGAATTGGGATGGAAAGCGCGTGTTAGTAACCGGCGCAGCAGGGTTTATCGGTAGTCATCTCTGTGAGGCCCTGGTAGAACGCGGTGCAAACGTGAGCGCCTTTATCCGTTACAAATCTGACGGTGACCCCGGCCTGTTAAAGGATTTACCGAATGAGATCTTTCGCAGTCTCACAATCATGCGAGGTGATCTGAAAGATCCTTCGGCCGTCAGGTCGGCGGTAAAGGACCAGAATGTTGTTTTTCATCTGGCCGCGCTGATCGGCATTCCATTCAGCTATGAACGTCCACTGGACTATGTTCAGACAAACGTATCAGGGACTGCCCATGTTCTGGAAGCCTGCCGCCAGATGTCGGTCGAAAAGCTAGTGCATACCTCAACCAGTGAAGTTTACGGGACAGCATTAAAAGCGCCGATCGATGAAGAGCATCCGCTTCAGGGACAGTCTCCTTATGCTGCAACAAAGATCGCCGCCGAACAATTGGCATTAAGCTATTTTGCTTCTTTCAACCTGCCAGTCACAATTGTACGTCCTTTCAATACATATGGTCCGCGTCAATCGATGCGCGCCATCATCCCCACAGTCATCAGTCAGGCCTTGCTAAGCGACGTGATTCGTGTAGGCTCATTGTGGCCTGTTCGCGATCTCAATTCCGTGTTTGACACGGTCCGCGGCTTTATCGCTGCGGCTGAGACTCCAGCCTCGTCGGGGCAGGTCCTGAATTTTGGTTCAGGCAAAGAAGTCAGCATCGGCGACTTAATTGCGATGATCCTGAAAATCATCGGCAAGGACATGCCGATTGAAACCGACGAGCAACGTGTTCGCCCTGCCTCCAGCGAAGTTGGACGTTTGATCGCCGACAGTACGAAGGCTCAGCGACTGCTTAACTGGAAGTCGCAGATTACGCTGGAGCAGGGGTTATCACAGACGATCGAATGGCTGAGAAGGAACCTGGCGACGTACCAGAATATGTCTTACCACGTTTAATTCTTTCCCGTGATATATAAAGAGGTACTATGAGGGCGGTCATACTCGCAGGTGGTCGTGGGTCACGTTTGGCTCCGTACACAACCGTAATTCCCAAGCCATTGATGCCCGTGGGCGATCGCCCCATTCTGGAAATCATTTTGCGGCAACTTCGCTACTTTCACTTTACTCAGGTGACTTTAGCTTGCGGTTATCTGGCAGACCTGGTGCGAGCCTATGTGCATTCTTCGTCGTTGTGTGCTGAACTGAACATGGACCTCTTTATCGAACAGAAGCCGCTCGGCACGGCCGGTGCCCTGCGAAGTATTGCAGGGCTGAATTCGACCTTTCTGGCGATGAACGGCGACGTGCTGACAACGCTGGATTATTCTCGACTGATTGCCTTTCATCACGAAAAAAAAGCTGCGTTAACGATCGCAGTCATGCAACGGGAATTTCCTGTCTCCCTCGGAGTAATTCACTATCACGAAGATTACACCGTGCATGGTTATGACGAAAAGCCGGTTTTTCGCTTTCCGGTCAGCACTGGCATCTATGTTTACGAACCGAAAGTTTTGTCCTATATCGAGCCGGACGAATACCTCGATCTTCCCACTTTGACCCTGCGACTGATGGAAGCAGGTGAACTGGTGGTGGCCTACCCCATGAAAGATTACTGGCTGGACATCGGCAATCGCGATGATTTTGAAGTCGCAACAAAAGCCATCGAGAAATATGCCGACGATCTGCATCTTGAAGGTGTGCAGCCATTGACGGTTCGTCCAGCTGGCGCGATTCCAGTTTCCCCCGCAGAGTAACGTGCGTACGACTCTTTCATCCAATTAGAATCCGACCGGCTATGTCTGCTGACACAACACAGGTTACTGAGTTCTGGAACAATGTCTTCGCATCGGACAGCAGCATCGAACGACCTGCAATCGATGATCCGGATCTGCAGAATGCCCTGCGGCACTTTGGCGACGTCCAGGGCAAGCGGCTACTGGATATCGGGTGCGGAAAGGGAGCAACCTCGCTGTTCTTCGCACAGCACGGCGCAGAAGTGGTGAGTGTGGATTTCAGCGAAGTTGCCATTGAGAACCTGAAAAAGTTCTGTCGAGCGAACAACATACCCAATATCCAGCCCGTGCTGCTGCGAGCTCAGGAAATTGAGACGATCGGTCCTTTCGACGGTGTCTTCGGTTCACTGATCCTGCATCATATTGAACCCTTCAACGATTTCGCTGCGATACTTCGCCGTACAATTGCTCCAGGCGGCAAGGGATTCTTTATAGAAAACAATGCGTCCAGTAAACTTATGCTCTGGGTTCGGAAGCACATCGTCGGCAGACTTTGGATCACGAGACTGAGCGACGGCGAAGAGTTTCCCTTCGAACCCGCAGAAGTGGAGATGCTCCGCGCGCATTTTGACGTCGATGTGGAGTATCCGGAATTGCTTTACTTCCGTCTCATTTCTGCCTACCTTTTTCGCTGCCGTATGATGAAACCATTCGAAATCCTGGATAACTTCTTCTACCGGTATCCCGGTTTTCGACGTTGCAGCTACCGACAGTATGTTAAGCTCAGTTGATGATGGCGCCACGGGAACAGACGGGACGCATAACTTCCAAATCGACGGTCCGGGGTTAAAACGACTGGAACGACAGTCACCAGTCAGCTGCCGGCGTTTCAGATCCACTGCTGACTGGCATGTCGAAGGCCCAGTTCATCGGCGAGCCGCATCAGCATCGAGATTCCGGCACTAACCGGCAAACTGATCATCAACAGAGCTGGCAGCGTCGGCCTGACCGACAACTGAATGTCATTCAATGTCGGCACAGAAGATAGATTCAACTGGCCGATCAGCTGCAGACTGACGGCCATCAGCGTGATCAACGGCACGTGCAGGGGCGTCAGCATTCGTACAAACGATTGTCGGCGAGAGCTGTAGTCGTCCGGCTTTGAGGAAGGGCTGATGAGACATGCGGCCATTCCGGGCAGCAGCATCGGGCAGAGGGGAAGGAACCCGGGCCGAGCAATCCAGTCCAGAAGCAGTGCGGTTGAGGCCAGCAAAATGCCGGACACGGAACGCATCCAGAACATCACTCCACAGGCGATTGGCAGCAGCAACGCCCCGTGCGGCAACGAACCCGACCAGGTCTGTTCGATCGCGATCGTCAGCCACAGAAATGTGAGGGTCAGTGCGATTCTCATGGTCGTCCCCGTTCTTTAATTTCAGCAGCGGCATTCATCGTCATGACACTAGTGGTCTGTTACGGCTTGAATTAAGGGTTAGTTGTAGTGGACGAGGGTACGAGTCCCTGTGTTTTATGGCAC
>JAGQQS010000393.1 GCA_020426105.1 Planctomycetaceae bacterium | reverse complement strand
TCTGGATGAAATCGGCGACATGAGTGCCGGTGGTCAGGCGAAGCTGTTGCGTGTGCTGGAGCAGAAAGTGATCACCCGTGTCGGCGGATCACAGACGATACCGATCAACGTTCGCATCATCGCTGCGACGAATTCCAATTTGAGCGAAGCGGTTCGAGCGAAAAAGTTTCGAGAGGATCTGTACTATCGCCTGGGAGTCGTGACGCTTGATCTGCCAGCGCTTCGGGAGCGTCCGGAAGACATTCTGCCGTTGGCGGAATTTTTTCTTCGACGATTTGCGGTTCAGGCAAAGCGACCGCAGTTGCAATTGTCGTCTGAGGCTCGACGTCGTCTGCAGTCGCACTTGTGGCCAGGAAACGTTCGCGAACTTCGCAACCTGATGGAGCGTATTGCATTCCTGTGTCCCGGTGATCGGGTTGAACCCGAAGATCTCGCGTTTATGCTGAGCCCTGAATCCGACAATTCGAAGATGCCCGCGCTTGATCTTGGGCTCGACGCGGCGACGCGCGAATTTCAGCGGGATTTTATTCGTCGCAGCATCCATCATGTGGCGGACAACATGACGGACGCTGCTAAACTCCTGGGACTTCATCGATCCAACCTGTATCGCAAGATGAAACAGCTGGAGATGAAGGAAGTGGGCGGGATGGAATAATGTTTCGCCTGCTGGCATTTCATAACGGACGCCGACTGGACCGCGAGTTTCTGCTCATTGGTGGCTCCACTTATATCCTCGGGCGTGGTGCAGACGCCGGACTGCATGCAGACTGGGATGATCGGATTTCCCGACGGCATGTGGAGCTGCATGCCGAAGCAGACGGCGTGACAGTGCGAAAACTGCCGCAGTCATCCAATCCTCTGTTCGTGGACGGTGACGTGAGCGCGGAAGCGACACTTGCTTCCGGCGAAGCATTTGTCATCGGGGCGACGCGTTTTGAGGTTCAACAGGTCACACAAAGTGATTCTCCCGGCAGTCGCCCGATTCAGCAGCTCGCCATTAACCGGCAGCAGCTCGAAGGAGTTCGCTACGATGACGCTGCGAAACGCATCGAAGTACTGACAAGTTTGCCCGCGGTCATCCGTGAATCGGGGGTCGAACGGGATCTGCATATTCGCCTGGCGAGTTTACTGCTGGCCGGAGTTCAGAATGCTGATGGCGTGGCGATCGTTGGCCTGTCGGAATCACAGCGACCTCGCGTGTTTCATCAGGAGCAGCGATTCGAGACTGGCAGGCTGATGCAGCCCAGTGTGCGGCTGATTTCTGAGGCGATGGAGCAGCAGACTACGATTCTGCACGTCTGGGACGACGCAGAGACGAAGACCGAACAATATACTCAGGTCGCAGGCTACGGATGGGCCTGGTGCACGCCATTCACAGACATCACGACGGAACGCGCCTTTTATATTACAGGCCGAAGTCTTCCGGAAAACTCCGCAGCCAGTGAGCGGCGACTGCATGCCGATATCAAATTTACGGAATTTATCGCCGACATCGTCGGGTCGTTGCAGCGGCAGCGTCGACTGGAGCGACAGCAGTCCGGACTGCGGCAGTTTTTTTCGCCACCGATTCTGGAAGCACTGGGCCGTGATCTTGATACGTCCATGCTGGAGCCGCGCGAATGTGATGTGACCGTTCTGTTCTGCGATCTTCGTGGATTCAGTCATCGTGCAGAAGAAGAATCGCATAATCTGACGGGATTGCTGGAACAGGTGAGCCTGGCCCTCGAAGTGATGACCAGTCAGATTCTGCGCTTCGGCGGTGTCACCGGCGATTTTCAGGGGGATGCCGCGCTGGGATTCTGGGGCTGGCCGCTTGCATCCGACGCAGCACCGTTGAATGCCTGTCGCGCGGCGTTGGCGATTCGGGAAGAATTCAGCAAGGCTCAGGCCGACCCTGACCATCCCCTGAAGGACTTCGAAACCAGCATTGGGATCGCCCATGGTCGCGCTGTTGCCGGTAAAATTGGAACGCGTGAGCAGGTCAAGGTGACGGTGTTTGGTCCGGTTGTGAATCTTGCGAGCCGGCTGGAAAGTATGACGCGTGAGTTGCACGTGTCGGTATTAATCGATGAATTTCTGGACAAGCAGATTCGCGAGAAGTTGCCAAAAGATGAAGGCCGAGTCCGGCGACTCCTCCAGGTGTTACCGTACGGTATGGATCGTACGCTGCTGGTCAGTGAATTGGTTCCGCCGGAATCACACTGTCCGGCACTCACTGATCAGCATCTTGCAGATTTTGAAAAAGGTGTCGCATTGTTTATTTCCGGGCAGTGGTCTGAAGCATGGAAGTACCTGCACCGAATGCCGGCAGAAGATCGTGCCCAGGACTATCTTTCCATGCTGATCACACAGCACGACCGAAAATCTCCGGCCGACTGGGACGGAATCGTTCACATGAAAAAGAAATCCGGTTGACAATGGCTGATATTTATTTTGATGCGGACGATGAATCATTCTTGCTGCGTCGACTCAGAAATTGCCCGGAGATATTTGCCGCGATTGAGGCAAGCAGTCAGGCAGAATTGGCCCGTCAGCGCAAGCTGCGTGGTGCTTATGATGAAGATCTTGTGCGGGCTGCTTTGTCTGTTCATGAGTCACGGCAGCGGGCGAAGGGAATGCTGCAGAACGCAGACCAGCTCTGGCTGACGCGCGTGGGCCTTGAGCAGTGTACTGCACCGGAAGTAGCAGCGCACAAGGCTAAACGTTTTTCGGGGGAAGCCCTGGTCTATGACCTCTGCTGTGGAATTGGAGTGGATGCTGCGGCAATTGCGAGATTTACAAAAGTCATCGCCATGGACAGTGCGGCAGCCATGTGCCTGCGCACGGAATGGAATGCCGCCATCTGGAGTCGCGCCGAGAATATCGAGACACAATGCATCGACGTGACCAGTCGTGACTGGTCGGGCGAGGTCGTCCATGTGGATCCGGATCGACGAGCCGGAAGCGATCGTCCGACGAAGCGACTGGAGTTGTATCAACCGGATCTCGCCTGGATGCAGCAGTTGACGCGTGCTGCGGCCGGGGGAGGGATCAAAATCAGTCCGGCCAGCAATTTTCTGCAGAAGTTTCCCGGCTGCGAAATTGAGCTGATCAGCCTGAAAGGGGAGTGTCGCGAGGCAACTGTCTGGTTCGGCCGCCTTGCCGGTCAGCATGCCTTTCGAGCCACTACGCTGCCATCCGGCGAATCCATCAGTGCCGATCCTCTGTCCGTCTGGACAAACGTGGTGCCGACCCCTGCCGAATACATCTTCGACCCCGATCCTGCGATTGTGCGTTCCGGGTTGCTTGATGTGATGGCAGATCAGCAGAACATGCAGCGCCTCGACCCGGAAGAAGAGTATCTTACCGGTGCGGTAAAGGGCACGACTGCATTTGTCACCGCCTTCCGAATCGAAGCGGTACTGTCCGGCAATTTGAAGGAGCTAAAAAAATATCTCCGGAAAGATCCCTCGACACACTATGAAATTAAATGCCGCCGGATACCGACGAATGCGGACGCAATTCGACGACAGTTGCCCGCCGGCACGGCCCGTCCGAGGGTGATTTTTTTCTGCCGCATGTCCGGTCGAACCACAATCGTGGTTGCCAGCCGCCTTTGACTGATAAGCCGAATCGCAATAGGGTATACCCTACCCCCCCCCCGATTGGATTGAGTCGGCGGCGGCGTTCAGCTCATTTTTGCGAGGTGTGCGAATTCGTCGTGATTTGGTGGCCGCGGAGGACAACGAATTCGTTAGAATTGGAGACTTCGATCAAGTACGTGCGACAAGAATCGGCGAAACTATCGCTGCGGGCGTGAAGGAAGCTGGTAACCACGACGATGTTTCAATCGAATGTCATTGGGCGCAGAGTGATTGCGAATCATATCGCGTGCATTCGACGCTGTTGTCTCAGGAGGCTGATTCGATTTAATTCCTTCATCACCGGGTGATCAGGCCAGCTCTGAAATGATTCGCAAGTAAGTGGCAGACTCGGACAACGCCCTCCATCAATGAAATCCAGTCAACATTGTGCCGTACGAGTGTCGCAGAGAATCAGCATGAACCAGAATTTTGAAAGCAAGCGTGCACTGATCGCTGATCAGACCCCGGATGAGTCGGAGAGGCGGCAGGCCTATGAAAAACTCCGCATCAGCGAGGCACTGCTGAAAGAAGCTCAGGCTATCGCGCGACTGGGAAGTTTTAAATGGAACGCGCGGGAAAACCACTTGTGGTGGTCAGATGAAACATTTCGAATCTACGGAAAGAATCCGGGAGAGTTTGAGCCCAGCTTTGACGGCTGGTTGGGGTGTGTACATCCGGACGACGTCGCGCTGATTCTGGAGTCACTAAGTTCGCTCACGGCCTCTGTGGGTGAGACCGAACATGAATATCGCCTGGTTCGCGAGGACGGCACCGTGCGGTGGGCTCATGCAAGAGTGCGTGCCTGTTTCGACAAATTCGGCGAGCAGATCGGACTGGAAGGCACTTGTCTGGACATTACCGACCGGAAGCAGAAAGACGAAAAACTGCGTGCCAGTGAGGCTCGAACACAGTTACTTATTCAGGCCGCCAACGTCGGACTTTGGGACTGGAATCTGACGACGAACGAGGTCTACTTTTCGCCAGAGTGGAAGATGCAACTGGGCTACCCGGACCACGAACTGCAGAACAGGTTTTCTGAATGGGAAACGCGTTTGCATCCCGAAGATCACAGTGCTGCCATGGCTGCAGTAGGAGATTATCTGAATGGAACACGACCGACATTCAAGCTGGAATTTCGCTTGCGTCACAAAAATGGCAACTGGCGCTGGATATACGCTCAGGCCCATGCGGAACGTGATTCTGCGGGTAAGCCCCTGCGGATGATGGGGTGTCATTTGGACATTACCGATCAGAAGACCGCCGCGGCAGAAAGGGACGAAGCGCTTAGTCGGCTTGAAAAAATTGCCAGCCGTGTGCCGGGCGTCGTTTATCAGTATCGGTTGTCTCCGGATGGAACAGCCAGCTTCCCGTACGCCAGTGACGGCATGAACGACTTGCTGGCGAACAGCCGTGAGGGGGCCGCGAAAAAATTGGCGAAACTTTTCCGGCCTAATTCGGCAGAGGCCTTTGCGTCTCTGCTGGCGTCGATCC
>JAGQQS010000392.1 GCA_020426105.1 Planctomycetaceae bacterium | reverse complement strand
GGGAACAAAACGACGACATCACAATTATGACGTTCGGCAGATTGCGGTAACGATGCTTTCCGCAGGCAGAGCATTTCGGCTACAATCAATTGGTGATTCTGCAGGGATGTTCTGATCCATGGTGTCAGACTTCCCGTTATGTAATAGGTGGCGTTGAATGTTTTCCGGGTAAAACGATGGACAGCCGAGTTACTGTCTTTCTGATTGTGATGTTGTTGGCCGTTCTTCGCGGATTGATGCAGCGGTCTCAGGTCCGCAAAGAAATGGAAGAACGCCGATTGCGTGGTCCTCGGCTCTCAAAAGGGCGCCCGATCACCAGCCGCCGCGATCCGATCGTCGGTCAAAAAAACGATCACCACGAGGATGCTGATGACTAATGACTGATGCATACATTCGGAACCTGGAAGTTGCAGACCATTCAAAACCAAACGTTTCACGGGAATTCAAGCTGATCTTCTTCATGAAGGAAGGTGAATAAGTGGGGCCATTTTTTGGAACGATCGTCACAATTGTATTCATTATTGCCGGACTGGTTCAGGCGCTCGCGCCGGTTTTCAAAGCGATCGCAGAAACCAATGAAAAATCCAAACGTGAGGCGCTGGCGAAAGCGGCCAGAAACCGATCCGGAAATCGAAATGATGCAGATTCCTTTCTGCCTCAAATGACACAACAGAAAGCGCCACAGAAGCCGACCGATGCCGCGAGGTCAGCAAACGCTACGGAAGCGTCCCGGCGTCAGCCAGCCCGGCCTAAAAAGAGACAGACTGCCACGGCGCCAAAACCGCCGTCAAAGTCAACTTCCGCGGCAGCACCGCGTGGGTCCGGTGTAGGTTCGCATGTGGACTCCTGGATTGGCCAGCATGTTAAGTCTCATATCGGCCAGCAGATCGGTGACGCCGTCAAAAACGATATCAGCGATCAGGTCCGCCAGCATCTTGGCGAAGACAAGAACAAACCGTCCGCTCCGGGAGCCGCGACAACTCATGGCTCGGTCGCGGCCGGTGATCTACTGTCGGCTCTCCGCAGCCCGCAGGGCGTCAGACAGGCAATAATGATCAGTGAAGTACTGGGACGACCGAAGTCACTTCGTCGATCATGAACCAGAGAATCAGATTAATTGTGTGAGTCACCATGGCTGAAACTGTTCAGCGAATCCTGCTCCTTGATGGCGAACTGTCATTTCGCGGTTCATCGCTGCTCACGCTCAGACTGGCACGAGGACTCGAGCGCCGGGAGTTTGACACAGCTCTCATTTGCACCCGCGTTACCGAGCTGGACGATACGCTGCTGCGCGGCGTGCGTCTGCATGAGATTCCCGGCTATAACGTGTTTATGTGGGGGCAGATCGTGCTCCGCACGTTGTATCGCGACCTGAAAGACCAGCGTCCGGATATCATCCATGTTCAGGATCCGCGTTTGCTGCCACAGGGGGTTCGCCTGGCCAGAAAACTGCGTCGCCCGCTCATCGTGAGTGTGTCTGATCAGTCTGAAGCCAGTGCCCTGGTGCTTCGACGTGCCACGCCGGAACTCAAGATTGTGATTTCGGTCAGTGAAAGTGTTCAGCAGCAGATTCCTGAAAGTCCGTATATGGCCGCCGTTGAAAAGCGTGTCATTCTGCCGGGTGTTGAAG
This sequence comes from Planctomycetaceae bacterium, assembly GCA_020426105.1. Classification (GTDB taxonomy): domain Bacteria; phylum Planctomycetota; class Planctomycetia; order Planctomycetales; family Planctomycetaceae; genus SXXK01. The sequence goes on along the minus strand of JAGQQS010000392.1, from coordinate 4,954 downwards.
TTCCCGACGCGACGCAGATTGATTCGCCGCTCGACGATGACCGCCCGCCGGTCATCGGAATGGCTGGCCCGCTGGAAATTGTAAAAGGTGCTGCTTTTTTTCTGCGTGCCTGCCATCGGGTGCTCGAAGCGGGCCACGAAATTCGGATTGTGATTGCCGGCAGCGGACCGGAAGAGCGCAGTCTCAGAAAGCTCGCGGCGTCGCTGCAATTATCCGGCAAATTGACATTTGTGGACGGTGGAGTCGCGATGGCCGGTTATCTTGAAGCCATTGATATCTATTGCCTGCCGTCGCTGCAGCAGGGGCTGGGTGTCGTAATGCTGGAAGCCATGGCGCTGGGGCGGCCGGTAATCGCGTCGGGCGTAGGTGGTGTCATGAGTGTCATCGAAGATAACGTGAATGGACTGATCGTGCCGCCGTCCGACAGCCGCAGCCTGGGAGATCGTATCGTGGAATTGCTGCAGGACCGCGATAAGGCCAGACGGATCGCCATCGCGGGCCAGCAAATGGTGCGGGACCGTTTCAACGAAAACAGAATGCTGGATGAAATTATTCAGGTCTATCAGGAAGTTCATGACGCCCGACCACAGACCAGAGATGCCGCGCCGCAGGCCATACGCGCCCGACAAACGGCAGTTGACTGATTGCTCTGTCAGCATTAAAAACAGGAGTCGGCCTCAGAAAAGAGGTCAGCGAACCAATAGTGCGGTGCACCCTTCGGGCCATTTGGCTATTGGTTCCTGACCCCGTTTCTGAGGCTTGACAGAGCACTATTTGCAGGATTTCAGCCAATACAGCAGAAAGCAGATCGCCGTGCCTTACGCAATCGTTTGTATCTGCGGCACTGTTGCCGCGTTGTCAGCGTCGGTGTTTTTTGCATCGGACGCAACGGCGGCCGACGAGCGGCCGAACATCGTTGTCATTCTGTGCGACGATCTGGGGTTCGGTGATCTCGCCTGCTACGGTCACCCGTCCATTCAGACTCCGAATCTCGATCGACTTGCGGAGGAGGGTATTCGATTCACGAATTTCTACTCTGCAGCACCCGTATGCTCACCTTCGCGTGTCGGGCTGATAACCGGCAGATCCCCGAACCGCGCCGGTGTCTATGACTGGATCCCCGAAGCGGGTCCGAAACACAATCCAAAACCGGACGCCCGCGATCTCGTTCACTTGAGACAACAGGAAGTGACTCTTCCCCGACTGCTGCAATCCGCAGGCTATGCAACCTGCATGGCAGGAAAATGGCACTGCAATAGTAAGTTTAACGACGATGCTCAGCCACAGCCCGGTGACGCCGGATTCGACCACTGGATGGCGACGCAAAACAACGCCAGTCCATCCCACCAGAATCCCCGAAACTTTGTCCGCAATGGCCAGCCACTTGGCGATACAACAGGGTTCAGCTGTCAGCTTGTGGTCGATGAAGCGATGGCCTGGCTCGATCAACAGAACTCACAGCATCCGCATCAGCCATTCTTTATGTATCTTGCATTTCATGAACCGCACGAGCCCGTGGCGTCACCGCCCAAACTTGTCGCCAAATATGAAGCAGTGGCTGTTGAACCGGAACAGGCACAATATTTTGCCAATGTGCATAACATGGATCTGGCGGTGGGAAGATTGCTGGAACGACTCACAGAGCGGAAGATTCGGGACAATACATTGATTGTGTTTACTTCGGACAATGGACCAGAAACGCTGCGACGTTATAAGACAGCTGGACGATCATGGGGACGCACTGGAATTTTAAGAGGCGTGAAACTGCACACGCATGATGGCGGTTACCATGTTGCCGGAATCATGAATTGGCCTGCAGGGATTGATCGCCCGCGCGTTGAACAGTGCACCGCTTCGTCACTCGACCTGCTGCCCACGATCTGTGAACTGGCTGGCGCTGAAGTACCCCAGAATCTGGCGCTGGACGGAATCAGTTTGGCATCTCTGCTGGAATCCGGCGCCGTGCCTGTCCGCCGCAAACCGTTAGTCTGGGCCTACTACAACGCCATCAATGACGCTCGAGTGGCGATGCGGCATGGACCTTGGAAAGTTCTGGCGCGACTGAATTCAGGGAAATTGCCCCGCTATGAAAACCTGACTCCGCCGCGAATGATGGAAGTCCAACAGGCAGAACTCACCGATTTCGAAATCTACAACCTTGAGGAAGACCCTGGCGAAACCTTAAATCTGGCCGGTCGTGGTCTGCAGAATGATTCTGAACTTCGGGGCTTGTTAATTTCTGAATACCGAGCATTGGCGAATGACTCATTCGCCTGGATTCGTGAGTAACACATCAACCGAATTTCAACGCATCAGTTTTCAGGACCGGCTGCACGGGTGTCTGTGAACAGGCGGGAGGCAGGCTGCGAGTGCCGCCGGCTGCATCGGCCGGTGTCCACAAATATTCCCAGTGCGTCCATTGAGTGTTCGATTCATTAAACAGGACGGCGTCGCGATCTGTTGGAAATATCCCGGCGCTGGTCGCGGCGCTGATCGGTGTCGGACGCACCGCGCCTTTGCGGGACAAATCGACAATCAACTCTTTGTCAAAGTTACCATTTGGCCAGATCGCAAAGCCCTCGGAGTTTATATCGTAGGGATGAGTCTGGATGAAATTTGTTTCCAGCTGCTCCCGGACCATGTCAATGCCGGACTTCCGATAAAATCCCTGCAATGCATTCTGAAATGATTTCAGCTGATCGCTCGACGCAAATCGCAGCCAGCCTGGATCCGGTACTGAAGCCACAACCCAGCCGCTTTGTTCCTGGAACAGCAGACGTACGGCCCCTGAGCCCAGACGGCGGCATTCCAGTTCCACATAAAAACTGTTTGACGCCGCATGAATATGTCCGCACTGCAGATCGCAGTCTTTCCAGACGAGACAAGTCCTGAGCAGACTGATGAATTCTCTTTCAACAAAACTGCGAATCGATTTCTCGACGTGTTCCAGTTGGTCGCGACCAGCGCGACGGGAGCTGAAGCGGCGAAACGAGGCTTCCTGATGCTCCAGTCTCCGCAGTCGGCGGAATAGTTTTGGCAGCGTACCGGAATGGAACCCGGGCCGGAGCAGGCGTGCCACAGTCTCGCCATGACTACCCACCGCAACAGGGGAGAGCGCGTTCTTGCGATTCGCCTCGTACAATCGCCAGTTCTCCTTGAGTTCCCAGACAAGGAATCCAAAAATCCCCGGCAGAAAGAAGATATTAAATCCAGTCAATAAGCCAGCCATCCAGATCCCAAGGTAGGGAGTAAACAGCACCAGCATAAATTCACCGACAACTTTGATCATCGGCAGAAACATTTTATGAGCGACCGTGACCACAGGAAAATGTTTCACGGGATGCAGCGTAGGCTCAATCAACAGGTTGATATAAATTCGGATAATGAAGGCCACAAAGGACCAGAGTACTCCCAGGAAGGCCTTCGCCACGATCGAAAGCCAGCTTTCGTCACTGTGAAACCGCAGCCACTCATCGACGGCATACAGGAATCTTTCGACAAAGTTCAAAATCAATCGGAACGTGTCGATGATCCAGTCGAAAACAGCCATAACAACGCGGGCTCGCAGTTTATACCAGGCGTTCCCGACCCATTCCGCTGTGAGCTCCTGAGCATCCTGACCGAGTCGCGAGTTGATCGCCATACTGAACAGAACGCCGATGCTGAAAGTCCACCACCAGCTCAGTGACTGTCCGATCAGAAGCCAGGGGACCGTCCGCGTACTCACAAGCGATACGGCCCCCGGCATCAACACAAGTCTGCGAATCCGGACAACGGTCCGATTGCGCAGCAGGACCTGCACAACGGGCAATCGAATGATTTTCAGGGGCAGATCGATCAGAACTTTTCGAGTCAGCCGCCAGATGGATGAGACGGTGCGAAAGAACCAGCGTCGAAACTGCACCACATGAATCAAAAACATCAGCAGGAAGCCAATAATGATGACCCACGAAAGCATCTCTGCAGATCGCGTGACGATTTGGTCTACAGCTTCATCGGCGTTTCTGGGCGCCACCGAGATTACGGTCCGGCCCTCCTCTCTGGATGGAACCTCGTGCGGCGATCCTTCAGGTCGCAGTTCTTCCGCAGCAGTTTCATCGACTGTGGTTCTGGGCCGCTCGATTAGGTTTTGGCTGGCAGCAACACTCGTAGCATCCGCGAGATTCGCGGCACCTGCCTGATTGTGTAGCTCCGGTGCCGCAGTGGCACCGGACTCAGCAATCAAATTCGATGCGACATCCACATCCTGGAATTCCGGGTCTGAATCCGCATCTTTTTCGCCCCTGTCTTTGAACAGATCAACCAGATGTGTGAAGACTTCGACAATCACGACCGCACCACCGAATGGAATGATCAGGAATTGCGTGGTGAATCGCCCAAATCGTGTTCCAAAGAATACAGAGCTCGTGATTTGCAGCCACCGCAGATAGAATTCTCCGCGACGGTAAACGCCATCCATCGCGACATCCAGACGATCGTCAGCGCGGAGCAAATGGTCGCCCAGATAGAGTTCTTTCAACTCTTTCAGGTCAGGCAGTTTCAGGTCATTTTTACTGATCGAATCTCGCAGGTACCCCATCGTGAGATAGCCCCTGCTTGCGATGCAGTCGAGCGAATCTTCAATCAGCTTGTCGAAGGCCACCTGTTCGGGCACACTTTTCGGCTTGAGTTCCACGTCGAGCAGGGTCTGGCTCAAAGCCGGTCGCATTCGGGCACGCATCTGCTCTTCCGCCAGCCGCGCGGCGTCGTGCAGCAATTGAGTCAGTCGTTCGCGTTCAATGCCACTGAGACGCACATAGACCAGGCGCGACGCTGCACTCGCCAGATGCTTGGCCATTGTGACCTCGCGGAGACTTGTCAGCGGACGCCGTAAAGGTCGCTTACCACGGCTCACAATCCATTTAACGAGATCTACTTTGTAAGTGACGCGTTCATGATCCAGGCAGACTTTCTG
>JAGQQS010000391.1 GCA_020426105.1 Planctomycetaceae bacterium | reverse complement strand
TCGATTGGTGGGCCGGCGCTCGCATTCGCTCGCTGGTCCCCCCCTACTTTCCGCCGATGCACAAGTCTTGACACCGACAGGTTCAAAGCTGCACGATCTCGCAGTAGGAAGGTTGACCTCAATGATTTGCAGTGACCGCAGGATGGTCGCGCGTGGGACACATGACAACGGGAACTGCAGAAAGCTGTGCTCTCCGAACTCGAATTTCTGAACTTCAGGCGGAACCCAACTGAATTCAAATCGCAGACATCAACTTCGTTACTCCGGGCGCCAATGAAACGGCCCTTCAGCGTGCAGTCGCTGTGTTGATGACGTTTCGTGCCGCCGATAAACTTGCCGAAGTCAGCAATGGTTCAAATGGGAACAGCACGTTCGTCGCCTCTGTTTTCAGCAGGTTGGATGCGCGCGCTGTTGGTGTTTCCTTCACGCGTTTCCTTCCTGTGATTATATCCTTCGAAAAAAACTGACTCACCTGCATTTCCTTCTGCGTTTCCTTCTCTGCGGTTTTCTTCGCGCAGCGGATTGGTGAGGAGCGGGCTGTCGTCGCGTCGGTAGTATGCCTGACGGATTGACATGCAGAAATGTTCGGCAGCCGTCGCAGCGGTGAGCTAAATTCACTGGCGGGTGAGGCGGCCGAGCGTGGGCGGCCTCAATAAAAATGCCCGAGCGGCTTGCGTATAGCCGATCGGGCGGACCCGAGGGGAGCAAGACCTCCCGTGGGGCGCTTACAGTTTAGCACATTCTCGCCACCGCTGCTGGAAAATTCCCGATTTCCACCCCGCGTTTGTCCGCGGAAAGGATGCGGGCAAATCTTTGATGTGCGATCCGGCAATCAGCGTTACTGTCAGGACCCTGAGTGCCTGCGGCTGGTTCGCCGCTGGCAGGCAGCGAAACGGCAACAAGTGCGTCGGCAACGGCCGGATGTACGCGAAAAGCAAGCGGCTGCCGCAAGAGAAACTCGCGAACGCAAGTCGCGTCTTAAGACAGATCCGCCCGCGCCGAAGGAGCCGATTATTCCGGTGGAAAGGCCGGATCCACCGGGCGCGTCGTCACGCAGCAGAAAAATTTCTGGCCCAATTTGTGATCGCGTCGGCTGTTATGAATCGCCTCGTCCGGCGTGTCGATGCCCGGCCCGCTATTGCAGTCACGAATGTCGTGAAGCGATGCAGCGTGTTCGTGACCGTGAGCGAAAGTGGTTGTGGCGCAACACGTTGGCCGGTCAGATCAAATGCCAACTGCAGGCACGCAACCGGCAGGCGACTCGCCGCGCTGCTAAAGCGGATCGCAACTCACCAGATACCGGCGACGCCGCGACCAACAGCTCGGATGTCGTCCTTCCCTATCGATCGCCGCCAGACGCCTCAGTACCGTTGGGCGACCGAAAGGAGGACATTTCTCATGACGTCCAGAATCCAGAAACGACTGTTGCTCCCCAATCGCGTCCGCCGCCCGCCTGAAGAAGGGTTTTCATGGGTGGACCGCCGATTCCTCAAGGACTATGCCGCGCGACTCTCGCGTGACGCGATCCTGCTGTATTTCTTTTTCACGGCCGTCAGTGATCAGCAGGGGCTCTCGTTCTACAGCGACTCGACGATCGCCGTGCGTCTGAGACTGCCGGAAAAAGCGGTCTCCGATGCGCGGGCCGAGCTGGTCGCGCATGATCTGATTGCATGGCAGCGACCACTGACGCAGGTACTCGCGCTGCCGCAGCCGGTCCTGCATCGACGAGGCAGTCTGCAGTCGCTCGGTGATCTGTTTCGATCGACCGGAAACTCAGCCGAAAAAAACTCAGCAGGGAGTGAATCATGAAGGTTTCGCAATGGGCTGAAATTCGTCGGCTGGTTGAAGTCGAAAAATTATCACAGCGCGCCGTCGCTCTGCAATTGGGCTGTTGCCACAGGACTGTCGCAAGAGCACTCCGCATGGATCATCCGCCGGATGAAAAACGCAGGGCTCCACGCGGCAGCGTGCTGGATCCGTACAAGTCAAAGATCGATGCACTGCTGGCTCGCTATCCACAGCTGTCGGCAGCGCGTGTGATGGAAGAAATCCGTCGCGGCCCCGACGGATACACGGGCCAGTTGACACTCGTTCGGATCTATCTTCGCCAAATCCGACCGCGACGTGGTCGGGTCTACCAGGAAGTGGAATACGAACCGGGACAAGCCATGCAGATCGACTGGGGCCACTGCGGTCAGATTCGCATCGGCAATACTCAGCGAAAGGTGTCCGTGTTTGTGGCGGTGCTGTGTTACAGCCGACTGTGCTACATCGAATTCACTTTGTCGCAGCGTAAGGCAGAATTCTATCGCGCGATCGTGAATGCCCTGACATTCTTTGGCGGCAGTCCGCGGCGGATCATTTTCGACAATCTGAAAGCTGCCGTGCTGAATGGCTCGGGCCGCAGTGCGTGTCTGCATCCGGAATTTCTGGCCCTCTGTGGCCACTTCTGTCTGGAACCGATTGCCTGTGAGCGGCGAGATCCGGAATCGAAAGGCACCGTCGAGGCGGGCGTCCGGTATGTCAAACGAAATGCGCTGGCTGGCCGGGAAGACGAACTGGTGTCCTGGGATGACTATCAGCAACTCGCGGTCACCTGGCGTGATGAAGTCGCCAATGTCCGTCTGCATCACACCACACGACAGCGCCCGGTCGATCGATTCACGCAGGAGTCGAGCATCCTGCGACCACTGCCACGCTTCGCGTTCGATACGGACGAAATCGTGCCGGCGATCGTCAGTTCCCATGCGCGTGTTCATTTCGACGGGAATCGGTATTCGGTGCCGCCACGGCTGCAGAACGCGAACGTGTTCATTCGAGCCAACGCGACTCAGGTGCAGATACTTGCTGATGGGGAAGCGGCGGCGAGTCATGTTCGCAGCTACGATCGCAATCAACGCATCAGCCTGCCGGAACATCGGCTCGAAGCGCTGAAGCTCCGAAGTCGTGTGCGGGCGCATGACATCGAAGATGCTTTTGATTCACTTGGTGACGAAGCCCGCAAATTTCATCTGGAGCTGCGGCGTCAGCCGGTGAAGACCACGGTGCATCTGCGACGGCTGCTCAATCTGGTGCATCTTTATGGACGACGCGATGTCGTGGCGGCCATCGCTCGCGCCAATCAATGGCTGACCTTTGATGCAGCGTATGTGGAAACCATCCTGCTGCAGGAGCGACGACGGCGTGAACTGCCCTCGCCCACGCAGGTCCGTCCTCGCCGTCAGGAACTGCTTGAAGAAACCGATCTGGAAGAACCGGATCCGGCTGACTATGACCGTCTCACCCATACTGAAGAGGAAACCGACCATGAGTGATCGTCAATCGAAACTCCACGAACTGCTGCTGCAGAATCTGACGACGCTGAATCTGACACAGATCGCCGCCACGTATCGAGAGGTGCTGGATGAAGCGGCACGCCGCAATACTTCGATGCTGGCAGTGCTGTCGTCGCTGGTGGCCAGTGAAGTCACGGCGCGGCGTCAGAAAGCCCTGCAGCGGCGAATTCTTCAGGCAAAACTCCCAAAGCTGAAGACGCTGGCGGAATACAAATTCGAATTCCCCAAAAGGATCCCGAAACAGAAAATCATGCGACTGTTCGATTGCGAATTCATCGAACAGCATCAGTGTGCCATTTTCATCGGACCGACGGGCACCGGGAAGTCGCATCTCATGACCGCCCTGGGCTATGTCGCCTGCGAACGGGGAATCACGGTGCGCTTCACACGCGTGATCGACATGATCAACCGGCTGACGACCGCTCAGATCAACGGGACACTCGAACTGGCACTCAAAGCCTATCTGAAGCCGTCGTTACTCCTGCTGGATGAACTGGGCTATCTGCCCATCGATAAACGTGGTGCTGACCTGCTGTTTCAGGTCGTCGCGGCCCGCTACGAATCCGGATCAATCGTGCTCACCACGAATCGTCCTTTCCGTGACTGGGGCCGAATCTTCGACGTCGATAACACGCTGGCTACCGCGATGATTGATCGGCTGATGCATCACGGAGACGCGATGGTGATCCAGGGCAATAGCTTTCGCACAAAGGGTGACAACCCCGACGACACGAAAGGCGATCACCCCGACCAGTAGTCGCTTCCACCGTCAGAACCGGGCTCAGACAGCTATGGCCCCGTCCGGATGTGCCGTGAAGCAATCGCCGGAGAATCCTGCTCGCCCTTCGGAGTTTGATCAGGCTTTCAACCACTCAAGCTCCGAAGCTGTCCGCGGGCCGACGTCGTGTCTCATCCCTGGCCCTCGCCCTGACCAGCGTTCTGTGGCAACAGCCCCAACGGCGGGCTGCTCCATCTCCGACTGGTGAATCCGAGTTGAGTTAGTACCGCAGCCACACGTCCTCCGTGGACGGCGACTCCGACCTGCCACCCACTGCCCCTTCGCGACGCAGCCACCTTGCTGTGCAGCTTTGCACTGACGACAACCGAAAATGATCACCCACTCCGCACGCAAAAATCGCAGGCGACGAGTCCGGGGGCTTGCATCCCAAAATCACCGCACCCTCGGTGCGGGCCTCAAAACTGCTGAATGTGCGCGCGACGAACGTGCTGCTCCCAATTTCGGCTGTATACATCGGACTCATGTAATTGAACACGCAATCGCACTGCTTCACACTGCCATTAATAGGCTGTGATTCTACAACACCGGTCTTAGACGCGGGATCGACACCCGTTGATGGTCGCATTGTTCTTGGATACGTGACTGCGCCAAAGCCGGTCCAAAACCATTGCTCTTTCACCGTGAGGACTGGAAGATCGGATGACTCAGCAGATTTCGACATCACATTCACTCCCGGCGGCAACAGGTCGAAACGCGACGTTGGCGAAAGCTATCTTATCAACAGCGGACCGAATGCGGGAGAGTTTCCAGCTTCACACGTCCTGGAGAGTTCCCGATCGGAGAGGAATTTCAGATCGCGAAACTTGTCATCGCGCAGGATCACAGGTCTCAGAAAAACAAACAACGTCGTTTTGCTGCCTCTTCCGGTGACGTTTGCGGAATCAATCATTTCCACGCAGCGGTCGATGCGAGATTATCGGGTGATTGTCAGGTTGTCACGAGGATTAAGGCGGGCGTGATGAAATCGCAGTGATCAGCCGCGTGATCTCAACCGTCGAACCGCATTTATGAACACGTTTTCAGCGCGTCGGTCGATGCG
>JAGQQS010000390.1 GCA_020426105.1 Planctomycetaceae bacterium | reverse complement strand
AATTCAACCTGACATTGCATTATTTGATCTGCTTTTAATTGTCCGACTCCTAACGCAGAATGCTGCATGTTCAATGGCTGGAGCACTGCCTGCTCCACAAAGAGTTTAGTCTCAACTCCCGATATACGTTGAGCAATCTCCGCGGCCAGCAATATCGCCATACTGGAGTATTCATATTTGACGCCCGGTTCAGAATGCAGCGGAACCTCCATCGCTCCGTTCACGAAATCGGCCAGTGTCGCGTGACTGGAACGCAGTTCTGCATTTTGCGGCAGTTGATCCGGCAAACCGGACGTATGAGTCAACAGGTGCCGAACGGTAACCTTGCTGCGGGATCCGCCCTTAAATTCAGGCAGGAACTTCTGTGCTGGATCGTCCAGTTTAAATTCCCCTTTGTCATACAGTGTCATCAGAGCCGCCATTGCAATCGGTTTCGAAATGGAGCCCAGCAGGAAGGACGCATCCGGCGTCTTCGCGTCGCCGAACGCACGTGACAATCGTGTGGCGCCGGACTGCACGAACAGTGCTGCGGCTCTCACTTGCCCACTGGCAACTGACTGACTCAAGATTTCGACTGCCTTCTCGAATCCTCGATCGCGGTCGGCAGCAAGAGCTGGACTTATCAGACAAGCTCCCACAGCAGAACATAAGGCGGAGCGGCGTGTGATTTGTTTCATAACGATTTATTCACATTCTGGAGAGTCGCTTCTGCGATATTCATATCGAACAGAACGATAATACCAGCGGTATCACGACAAACTTCAAAAAAGCTGGCAAAAGGAAAATCACTACGAACCAACCATCGATTTGCCTCAGAGAAACTGCATTTGAGAAAGCTGGGCGTCCGACGAGACCGGGCCGTACCATCCGGGAAAAACGGGATTAGTGTACATTGCGCAAAGTCGGTTCAATGTCCAGAGTTGTTGCTTCGGGAAACAATTTCCGAGCTCGTGCGGCTGCTTGCCGAACCTCGGGATAGTCCATGGGCTCGCTTCCCCAATCGCGGTCCGTATAAACATTCATCTGCACCCACTGGACTCCTTCCTCGCCCAGCAGCCGAAGCGAAAGTGGAGCCTTGTTCGGGACGTTGGGGCGCCTGCCGGTAAGAGCTACCGGGTGGCTCGCCAAGAACTCGTGTCGCAGCCGGATCCAGTAGACGTTCCAGCCCAGCCAACAACCAGCTGCAATCGTCGAGAAGAGCAATAAAGTGCGCAGCCGAAATCGCATCGCGAAACGCCGACAATTGAAGTGCATCGTGAAGAACTCCACTACAGCGAGGTACTGCCTTTCAACGTGCCGTCGAAATGATTGACACTCATTTTCAGCACCTCGTGATTTGCGATGACGAACGATTTGCGATCTATACGGCTGGCGATTTTCCGCACGCATTGATCGTGCGCTGAACATTTCCGCTCGTGTGGTTCCGCAGACGTATGCGGAATCAATCAGAAACACTCAGCAGCCAGGTGAGAGTCTACCGGGAGGCATGCCGCTTGTCACCGGAATTCAGGCAGGTGCGATGAATTCACGGTGACCAGTCGCGTGATTTTCGCTGTCGAACCGAGTTTACGCCCCAGTTTTCAGCGCGTCGGTCGATGCGTCACCGAAGCAGGCTGGCAGTTCAAGCTGATCGATCTGGAGCGCGAAATCGGAACCACGACCGACATCATCGAATTCCATGAAGATCCGATCTGACCGCATCGCTATTGCCACTGATGAGCCGCCTGTTCCCCATCTCTCTGCTGCCAATAATTACGCTAACCTCGTTGCTGCGGGCTGGCTGGCATATCAATAAGCCGGGAACTTCAAACTCAGATTCAGCGCAGTTTGTTTTTAAAGACGCGGAAAGTCGAAATGGGAAGCACAATCTCTTTTCCATCCTCAAGTTCCAATTCCATTTCCGCAAACTGTTCATCGGGAATTGTGAGGCCAAGCGACTCAAGTTCTTCTATTTTCTCCCATTCTCCACAGTGCAAATGCAATAGTTCGCCTGAAAGTAATCGGCGAAGTGTCATCGTTCGTGGGGCGTTGCCATTTTCCAAAGCTGCTTGGTAGGTCTCGTCAGCCGTACAGATCCCGACCTGAAACACTGCCTCTGAAAACACGATCAACTCGTCGCTTTCGACTCCCACAAAAAACAACGAATGATCGGGTATTTCCTGAAACGTAGCGATTCGGCTGAAATGATACGTCACTTCCGTACATTCTTGCTCGATCAATGACGCCTGCAGAGACTGAATCTGTTCCCTTAGTGACCGATTCGTAGCAGCATGCAGTCGAAAAGGACACAACACCGAGGACCGCGACGAAGGCGATATTTAGGCCGTAGAAATCGGAATAAATGACGGCGAGCGAGACGTGAGCTGCCGTCAAAACAAGTGGTACCGCCAGTGACAACTTGCGAGTTCGCGTGTCGTTCTCCTGTTTGCCAGCTAACAAAACGAGTTGGACTGAGCCGCG
>JAGQQS010000389.1:341-3532 GCA_020426105.1 Planctomycetaceae bacterium | reverse complement strand
CGATTGCACGGCTCAACGCCGCCTCGCGAAATGTCAGCAACCGGTCGTCTGCGGGATCCCAGAGTTTGAGTCGCAGACATCGCACGATATCGACAGGTGACAGTGTCGTGATCGCGGGCGACTGGAGTTCCCGCAGACCGGCCATTGCTTCCGGCAGGCGGTAGAACGGGATTCTGGCGTTCAGGTGATGAATATGGTGGTAACCGATGTTCCCGGTGAACCAGTGCATGATTCGCCCCATCTTCATAAAGCTTGATGAATTCAGAGCCGCATAGACGTGATCCCATTCCTTTCCGTGTCGGCGTTTCATGCCCGGAAAATTATGTTGCGCATAAAAGAGGTAGGATCCGAGGCATGTGATAATTGCCATTGGCATGAGCATTCCCAGAACCAGCGCCTGCCATGAGACCAGGCTCAGCGCCACGGCCACGGAAAAATGCAGCGCTACGGCCACCGCACCGTCGTAATGTTTTCCCGGGTTCGCGATAAATGCATAAAGCGACATTTCCCAGAAAAAGATCGTGACATAACCAAATAGGATCGTCAACGGATGACGCTGTGCCGCATAGATCAGACGTTGCCTTCGCGACAGCAAGGCGTAGTCCGCTGTGCTCATCACCGGAAACGTCCCCAGCGTGCGCCCGAATTTTCGCGCATTGTGCTTGTGATGCTCGTCGTGTGAATGCTTCCAGACATGCGGCGGACTGAGGACCAGCAGTCCGTAAGTTCGCAGAATAAGTCCCGCGATTCGCGAGTTTCCCAGGATCGTACCGTGCATGTAGTCGTGATAGATAATAAACAAACGAACCAGTACGAGACTGCCCAGGACGCTGCTGAGCAGACAAACCGGCAGCGGCAGACTCAAACAGGCGGTCGTTAGCAACAGGGCGGCCAGGGATATGGTTGAGACCAGATGCCACCAGCTTTTCGTACGATCTTCACGAGCGTACTCGTTGCTGGCGATTAATAGCTCTTTCCCGCTTCGCATCGTCTGTCTTCTTCGGGGTGATGTCTTGTGAATTGCCCTGCATCTGGCTGATTGGACCGGTCAGCAGCAAATTCGAAGAGCGATGGAATGCCAGATAGCCGAGTTGTATTTCCAAAACGGCATTGAAAGCAATACACAATGGATCATATCCAAATCGCACATGCCCGACGTCCGACCATCGTCATACTTTTGTCAAACCCACGTCATGCAGCGGGCAATGGTTACCTTCAGCCCGAATGTGTTGGTGAAATCAGAATTCTCACGAATTCTGCCACACAAAGTGCTTCACGACGCTGACGTATCCCCCGTCATTGGTTGATTCCGCCAATTCGCGAGTCGCTGGATCACGTAAAAGAAAACGGGGGTCAGCAGAATACCGAAGAGCGTGACGCCCAGCATTCCGGCAAAAACGGCGGTGCCGAGGGTTCGTCGCATCTCTGCTCCGGCCCCCTCACCCAGAACCAGAGGAACCACACCGAAGATGAAAGCAAACGATGTCATAATAATCGGCCTGAGACGAAGTCGGCATGCATCAAGCGTCGCTTCATAGACACGAATGCCCTCCGAGTTTCTGGATCGGGCGTATTCGACAATCAAAATCGCATTCTTGCACGCCAATCCGACAAGCACCACGAAGCCGATCTGGGTAAAGATGTTGATGTCCATGCCGGCGGTGATGACTCCCGCCACAGAACACAACAGGCACATTGGAACGACCAGAATGACCGCGAGCGGCAGTGCCCAGCTTTCGTATTGCGCGGCCAACACCAGGAATACCAGAATCACGGCCAGCAGAAAGGCATACATCGCCGTGTTGCCGGCCAGCTGCTGCAGAAACGCGAGTTCCGTATATTCCGCTCGCATCGACGGAGCCAGATTTTCGTCGGCAATGCGTTTTAATGAAGTGATGGCTTCACCGGAACTCGCGCCGATTGCCGCATCAGCGTTCACGAATGCGGACTGATATAGATTGTGCCTGATAATCATCAGCGGTCCTGTCACCGGCGTGATGTTAATAAAGGTGGCCAGCGGCACGGTCCCGGCGGTCGCCGAGCGGACGTACATGCGTTGCAGATCCCGGGGCTGCATCCGATATTTTGCATCGGCCTGCACGTTCACCTGCCATGTACGGCCAAACCGATTGAAATCATTGACGTACAGCGATCCGAAATTTACCTGCAGCGAACCGAACACGTCCGACATGGACAGGCCCAGTTTCGTTGCTGCATCTCGATCAATGTCCAGTTGCAGCCACGTCGTACTGGCTCGAAAACTCGCGAACAGATCGCGCAGTTTCCCATCTTTCGCGCCATCCTGCACGATGGACTGACTCACCGTCTCCAGCACGTCCAGCCCGTTATCGCCACGGTCCTGGATCACAATCTTGAAACCGCCTGCAGTGCCGAGTCCTTCGATCGGCGGCGCCCCGAGAATGTTAATATCGGCGTCGTACACTTCTCGCTGAAACAACGCCCGCAATTCCTCGGCGATGCTATCTGCCGTGCGATGCATACCGACTCGATCATGAAACTCATCAAGCATGACATACATCGAACCAAAATTCGCAGCATTTGCGTTCAATAACAATGACTGACCTGCGAGTGCGACCGTGTGACGAACTCCAGGGACACTGCCTGCCAGCACTTCCACTTTTGCCATGACTTCCTGAGTACGTTCGAGCGATGCAGAGTCTGCAAGACGTACGTTGAGAACCAGATATCCTTTGTCCTGCGGCGGAATGAAACCTGTCGGAGTAATTGCGAACAGATACCAGGTTCCGTAAATCATCCCCGCATACAACAGCAACACTGCCAAACTGCCTCGAAGCATCCAGCCGACGACAACAACGTAAGCCCTCGTGGCCGCGTTAAACCCGCGATTAAAGCCTCCAAACAGCAATGCCAGAACACGATTGATCAGCTGCGCCGTCAGCCAGATTACCACCGCACTCAGAAAAGCTGAAATCCACGGCCAGAGAGATGCATCAACTGATTTGAGCGAATCAATCGTCTGCGCTTGTGTGGCAACCAACGGCCCCAGATACGCATAACCCAGCCACCCAAAAAGCAGTACCAGCCCCGGACGCGGCAACGCTTCATGCCCCGATGCAGAAGCCGGTGATAACACAACCTGTACACCATGGTCAATGCTGCCCGATTGATGACTGCTGCCATCCCGGAGAGCTGACGCCCTGCCGCTCGCC
>JAGQQS010000389.1:0-329 GCA_020426105.1 Planctomycetaceae bacterium | reverse complement strand
CAGCAGCACGGCCAGCGCGGGACTTAGTGTCAGCGAATTGAAAGCAGAGATGACCGTGGAGATGGCGATGGTGACGGCGAACTGCCGAAAGAACTGGCCGACCACACCCGTAATAAAGGCGCAGGGAATAAACACGGCGGACAGGACAAGCCCCACTGCGATCACCGGACCTGCAACCATGTCCATCGCTTTAATTGCGGCGTCGCGGGGCGACATTCCCAGCTCAATATTGTGCTCCACCGCTTCCACAACGACGATCGCGTCGTCAACGACTATTCCAACCGCCAGCACGAGTCCAAACAGCGTCAGCGCGTTCAGACTGAAACCGA
>JAGQQS010000388.1 GCA_020426105.1 Planctomycetaceae bacterium | reverse complement strand
CCTACCGAAATCCGCGACTGTACCCACTGTACGCCTGAATCTCCGGAGAGTTTGCCGGAGAGCATCCGCGACGATATATTCTGTGGATCAGGCGGCTGCCATCACCGGATGGAGCATAGTTGAATTGTTGCGTTGAGTTTACCCCATGAAACAATTGATCCTTATCATTCTTGTACTCGTCAATGCGAACGCGGTCACGCGTGCTCAGTCGACTGCGATTCCGCTGATATTTGATACAGACATCGGCAACGACTGCGATGATGTGCTCGCCATGGGTGTGATTCACGCACTGCAGAGCCGCGGGTATTGTCGCTTGATTGCCGTAACAATCACGAAAGACCATGAGCAGTGTGCACCGTTTACGGATGCCATCAACACGTTTTATGGACGGGGTGATATTCCGATTGGTGTCTGCCGCAGTGGCATCACGCCCCAGCAAAGCCGATTCACGGGACTGGTCGCCGATCAGGACAACGGAAAGGATCGATATCCACACGATCTGCGTTCCGGAAAAGACGCTCCTGATGCAGTTGCCGTGCTCCGAAAAACGCTGGCGGCGGAGGCAGACGGCAGTGTGGTGATTGCGCAGGTGGGCTTCTCCACGAATCTCGCCCGGTTGCTGAAATCTCCTGCGGACGATATCAGTCCACTGTCCGGACATGAACTGGCCAGGCAGAAAGTCAAAATCCTGTCCGTCATGGCCGGTGCATTTGCGCCGATCGAGGGAAAGGAACACCTGGAATACAATGTCGTTCAGGATATTTCGTCAGCCGCGATTCTGGCAGCGGAATGGCCCACGCCGATTGTGTACAGCGGATTTGAGATTGGATTGGCGGTTCCCTATCCTGCAACCAGCATCGAACAGGATTACAACTACGTCCCGTTTCATCCACTCAAGGCCGCTTACGTATTGTACGAACCACCTCCGCATAATCGTCCGACATGGGACCTGACAAGCGTACTGTATGTCGTGCTTCCTGATCGCGGCTATTTCGGTTTGTCGGCCCCGGGAACGGTTGCCATCGATGGTCGCGGAGCAACCAGCCATACGCCATCCGAGACGGGACTGCATCGCTTCCTGACCCTGACTCCGGAGCAACAGATTCGCGTCACGGAAGCGCTCGTACAATTGTCGAGCGAACCACCGCACAGTGTTGTGTCCCCCCAATGAACGACGCCTGCCACTCCGAACGACGTCAGCCGCGAATCGTGGTAGCGGGATCGATCAATATGGATTTGGTTTATCGCGTTTCGCGCCTGCCACAGCCAGGGGAGACATTGACGGGGCATTCCTTTCAACAGGTCTATGGTGGCAAAGGGGCGAACCAGGCGGTTGCGGCAGCCCGCATGAGGGCGTGGGTCACCATGATCGGACGCGTTGGCGATGATGCTTTTGGCACGGAATTGGTTGCGGGGCTGCAGCGTGAAGCGATCGATGTTTCGCAGATTCGCACGTCCCCAGGAACCTCGAGCGGACTCGCAGTGATTGGCGTTGAGGACAGTGGTCAGAATTGCATCACGGTTATTCCCGGCGCGAACGGGCTGGTCACCGTCGACGATATTCTGGCGGCCGAAGCTGTCATCGCCGGGGCCGACGTGTTGCTCCTGCAACTGGAAATCCCGGTAGAGTCCGTCATGCCAGCAACCCGCATCGCCAGACGTCACAATGTGCTCACCATTCTCGACCCGGCGCCGGCACCGGCGGAATTTCCGATGGAGCTATTGCATGTCGATGTCGTCTGCCCGAACGAAAGCGAAGCGGCACTGATCACCGGATTGCCTGTAACGAATCCTGCTGAAGCAGAAGCCGCGTGCAGAGCCCTGCGGTCACTCGGCGCCAAGGTTGCGATCATTACGATGGGATCCCAAGGCTGCGTCGTATGCGACGAATCCGGCCAGGTACACCACATTCCTGCGTATCCCGTAACGACGATCGATACGACTGCCGCCGGTGATGCGTTTGCCGGAGCTCTGGGATACTGTCTGGCCGTGGGACAGTCGGTACACGAAGCGGCGTGCTTTGCCTCGGCAGCCGGGGCTCTCGCGTCCACTCGTCCCGGTGCTCAACCGGCAATGCCTCAATTGGCTGACGTTGCCGAGTTGCGTCGTTTGAAATAGCGCACCGGCAGATGCAGCGCGACATCGATTCTTCGCAGCGCGACATCGAGAATCAACAGGAACGCAGCGGCCGTTAACAGCCATGGCCACATCGGTGTTGGCCGGACGGCCCGTTCTCCGGAGCGTTCAAACAGCTTCTCGGGTGGCGGATTGAACCGGCCTGCGGAAACACTGGCAACTTCCTGCAGCAACTTTTCGTTTGTCGGCTGAATCCGAAGCTCATCACTGTATCCTACGATCAGGCCCCGAGACTGGCGATAAACCACCTGACCATTCTGTTTGAGTGCGATCTCCATATTGTACGCACCAGATTGTTGTGTCGCAAAGTCCGCCGCGTACCGACCGGGGGCTGTCTGTTTCATCGGCAGTTTCTGACGCTGCAACTGGGGATTGATGACGGTCAGTTCAACTTCGGAGCTGTTCAAAAACTGGCCGACCTCATTGACCGCATCGACAGAGACCATCGTTTGCCGACCTTCACGGGAGACAGCCACCTGAATGCCGCGTGAATCACTTTTGCGCATCGTCTGCCGGACAACCTGCGTCCAGAATTTCCCGTAACCCGGCCACGTCAGCCATTCCGCCGCCCATCGACTTTTTGCGTCCGACGTGAATGCTGCCGTCATTCCCAGACCGTAGCGCCACCAGACCAGCAGAGGATCACCTTTCTCAGTCGCCAGGATCACTTCGCTCGTCGGCTTCGGTCGAGTCATCACATAGCCCAGCAGGAATGGAGCGGCTTCCATATCGATCTCTTTCAGAGTATGCGTCGCGCGGACAACCTGCGGGATAAATGGCTGTTCGTCGATCGCCGACTTCGTCGCCGTCACCGTTTCTTTGGCAAAGATCTGTGGAATCTGTGATGGGTCCTCTGCCAGGTAGTAGCGTCCCTTGCCGATACGGGCGATCGATTCCAGCAGATCCGTCGCCGCTCCACCAAGAGCGACAGTGGAGACCGTCATCTTTGCCGAAACCATCTGCTGCGCCATGCCTTCAAAATCACCGGCATTGGACACTCCGTCTGTCAGCATAATTACGTGCTTCAACTTCGCCGAGGTGGAATTCAGAATTTCAAACGACATCTCCATCGCCGGATACATATTCGTCCCGCCGCCCGAGTCAATCCTTGCGATCTCGTCA
Source organism: Planctomycetaceae bacterium (assembly GCA_020426105.1). Taxonomy (GTDB): domain Bacteria; phylum Planctomycetota; class Planctomycetia; order Planctomycetales; family Planctomycetaceae; genus SXXK01. The sequence goes on along the minus strand of JAGQQS010000388.1, from coordinate 4,755 downwards.
CTGACCTTGCCTTTGTTGCTGGCCGACTGCATCTCGCTGATCACATAGGTCTGATCATCAAACGCCAGCACGGCGACCTGGTCCCTGTTTCCCAGCAGTTCAACGGCAGAGCGAGCTGCGGTCTTCGCCATTTCCAGCGGATCACCATCCATGGAACCAGATCGGTCGATGACCAGCACCATCCCCAGTGACGGTTTTTCTTTTTCTTTTTCAAAGTCACTTCGCACGGGCAAAATTTCCTCGAGCGTGCTTTTGTAATAGCCGCCCAGCCCGAACGACTGCTCCCCACCCAGCATGACAAATCCGCCACCCAGCTCCTGCACCCAGGTACGGGCGATTTCCATCTGCTGCTGACTTAACGCCGTTGCGGGCACGTTGGACAGCATCAAAAGTTCATAGTTCTGCAGCCCGGCAAGCGTGTCCGGCATACCCTGTGGCGGACGCACATCGACCTGAATACCTTCGTCTTCCAGAGCATAAGCCAGCTCGCGAATCAGATCGGGATCACTTTCAATAATCAGAACGCGCGGTTTGCCCGCCGCATAAACCAGTCCGGCATCCGCATTGTTGTCCAGCAGCGTATCATTCCGGAATCCTGACAATCGGACTTTGAACGCCGCCATACGATCACGTTCGATCGACTGCTGAAAGCGGAATTTGTTGGCGCCGGTTTTCAGCGTGCGAGTTTCGCTGATGACTTTGTGATCACCTCGATACACTTCCAGCAGTCCTTCATCATCGTGATTGGAGTGGACAGTGACATCGACAAAAAAAGGTTCCCCTTCCCGAACTTCAGCAGGGACGCTCACTTCACTTACCTGAATTTCCGGTTCAGATCCCGTCGGAAGTGGAATCGTCGTCACAGGAATACCACTTCGTGACGCTGCGGCAAGCACGTTCCCGCTGGTCTGGTTGCCGTCTGTGAGCAAGACGATCCGAGGCACGTACCCGGGCGGCATGTAGCCCGCTGCCGCCTCAATCGCAGCCGCCAGATTTGTGCCATCCCGGGCTGATCTGTCCTCAGCGGACAACACCGCCCGAGACGCATCGTTCTCGATCACATCCGGTGATGCGCCCTGACGCAAGGGTGCCCTGACATCGAACACAGGTGCATCCTGCACCGTTCCCACCGTCGCGGCAAAAGGCAGATACGCCGTGCGATCGCTTCCTTTGCCAGCCTCGGCAACCTTCATAAATTCGTTGGCGGCCGCCGCCGCGCTTTCACCAACACTTAAGCTCTGATCGACGACGAACAGCACGAACTGCTGGTCTGTCTGATGCAGCCAGGTGGTACCCGCCAGCGCCAACACCAGCAGCAGACTGAGCACGGCTCGAGTCAACAGCGAACCAATCCTTTGTTGTCGCGGAAAGTCACTCAAACTGCGAACAAACCACACACACAGCACGATCGCAATCGGTACGATCAGCAGCAACAGCGCGGGGCGAGTAAATTCGAATGGCAACATCAGGCAATCAGCCTCCGCTGATACAGAAACCATTCGACCGTCGTCAAAAGGCAGGTCAGCAAGACCACATAGTACCACAGTGGGCGAGTAAACCATCCAGCCGTCGTGAATCGGGATTGCGGTGATTCAACCAGCTCGCTGAGCGGACGCAGGTCCGTTTCCCGCCTGTCGGCCAGATTCACGGCAATTTCTGTCAGCACTGTTTCCGGGGGAGCAGTCGCGGCCGCCGCATTTTCAGTGTGACTTCGGACCGACCAGACGCCCACGCGATTCAACGGCCCGACAGTCACTCCGGAATCGCCTGAATGCACGACCGCCGTTGCGGAATCAGCAGCTGCGGACCGGCCAATGACCGCGGCCAAATTTCCATCAGGCTCGACAAGATCTACATCACCGGACGCACCGAAACGCTCAGGAAGCACGATCGTCGAGACGGCCCCGGCCGGAAGCGCGGGCTGCCATTCACCCGTGGATCCGGAAAACCAGCCCAGCGAATTGGAAACCATGATTGGAAACGCGGTGCGAAAGGCCAGGTCACTTCGATCCAGATTGATACTCAGTACGAGACATTTCCCCTCCGGTCGCTTTACTTCCGCATAAACAGACTCTCCGGACAAAGTTGTGGCGAGCGCATGTGGAGGCGTCCTGAACTGCAATTGCTTTGCTTCCGGCATGATGACATTGTCCAGGCGAATATGATTCATCAGGGATGAGGTTTTGTCCTGTTCAGTCACGATCGGGTTTTCCATCGCTGCCCCCTGTTCCCACTGATCGCAATTGCCGATGGGGTCAATCACAAAGACATTTCCCGCAGGCAGAATTTCCGGCACCTTGCCGTGAAGCACCACGAGGGTATCCGCTGGCCACTGGTCCGGGAAATCCCTGCGGACCGTCACTTCCACCAGCGGATTCGCCTCGAACACCTTTTGCAGAAAAAGATTTCCTGGCGATACAATCAGAACACGCTGTACCTCTCGGCCTGGCAGCAAGGCCCACGCAGAATCATCCGTTAACAACCGATTCACATCTGAGGGCAGGGCGGCATCCGCGAGCGCTGCAGCTGATGCGACGTCTGATTTGCCGGCGGGCACATCTGCAACTTCTTCACGGGACTGGATCTGTGTCAGTACTGCATGCATGCGTCCGCCTTCGAGAGATGTCTTTTCGATCGAACGACTCCATTGCTCCTCTGGTTCCAGATTCAACGGAATGACATCCACCGGTACATCGTTCAGCGTCAGTTCCAGACGACAGGACAATTTACTGGAAGACGCATTGTGGACCGACGTCAGGATCTCATACCCCAGCGGATCGATCAGACTGCGTCGCACCTGTAACTGAGTAATTCCGATATTCGATGCGTCCGTCGCGAACAGTCGATATTCGACGGGAGTTATTACGCCACCGGGCAAGTCCGGTGCAGGCGATGGCTCGGCAGGAGCCTCGCCCTCCTGGGACGTGAACAATTTCATGTCATCGACAGCACCGTCGGTCAGCACGATGACTTGACCATGCGGATGCTCTCCAATCAGTTGTCGTCCCAGATCTATCGCCGTTTTCAAACCTGTCGAGTTGTCTGAGAAGGCAATGCGCTCAATCGCCTGACACAGCGACGGAGCGTGGCTCGACATTCCGATGAGTACTTCCGGTGAACTACCGGCGAGAACCACCGCTACCTCATCCCGGTAACGCAAGCCATCAATGATATCGATGGCCGCCGCCTTAGCGGCCTCAAGCCGTGACGGCGCGACATCGGCGGCGCGCATGCTGGCGGAATTGTCGATGACCAGAACGAGGCGTCGCGCCTGGAGCATCTGCCAGGAAAAATAAGGATCGGCGAGGGCCAGAATAATCAGCAGCAGAATCAGGAGCTGCAGCAGCAGTGAAACCAAATGTCGAAAATGCTGCCAGATGGATCGTGGAGGTTTCTCCTCGTAGATCTGCTTCCAGAACAGGTTCGTGGATACAGGTACACGTCGCAATCGCACTTTCAGAATATACAACGCCACAATCGGCAGCGCGAGGACTGCAAGCGTGAATGCGATGGGAAGGGCAAATGACATAGATTTCAGAGTCGTCCAAAGTAGGTCCTTTCTGCCGGAAAGGACTTTTATTTCGCCGAGCTTCTCTGCCGAACAGCACTTCCGTTTTGCGTCGAACTGTCACAGAACGAACGTTCGCTCAACGCCATCAATTTGTCATTGATTCGATTTCATCTGCTCTCCATTCACACCAAAACTTCACTGCATCACCCGGCGGGCAGGACCTGCGTGCCACACTCACTTACCCGCGCCCGACTCTCTCATCATTCTCAGGATCAGATCATCAAAGCGTATTACGGAAAGTGATTGAGTACAGCCAAGGTTGTATGCCGAACAGTACTCCCGCACCGCCAGTTGATGGTCTCGAAAAAGCTGTTTGTACATTCTTAAATTGCGTTCTGTAACTGTCACCTTGCGAATGGTTTCAGATTCCATATCAACCAGCTCTGCATCACCAAGTAAATCCGGATCCGCCTCTTTCGGGTCGTGTAGCTGAATCACATGGGCATCGAAGCGACGATACCGCAACTGATCGAGTCCACGTTGAAAGCCATGTTCATCAAATAAGTCGCTCACCACGACGGCCAGCCCGGTTCTGGCGCCGCGATGCAGCAGGCCCTGCACGGCCTTTTCGAGATTCGTGTCGTCACCCGACGTCGGCAGGTCTTCGAGAAATTTCATGACCGGCAGAATGCGGGCTTTTCCACGTGTGACCGGCAGTTCAGCAAATACGCCGTTGGCGTACGCAATGACTGCAATGCGATCCAGATCAGCCAGCGCGATGTAGGCGAGCGCCGCCACGAGATGCCGCGCCAGATCGAACTTGGGTGGCGTGCCAAATGACATGCTGCGGGAACAGTCCAGCATCAGGTACACATGCAGGTCCTGTTCTTCCTGAAACCGCTTCAGCAGCAGGTCGCCATGCCGGGCATAAATGTTCCAGTCCAGATATCGCAGATCATCGCCACTGTTGTATTCACGGTGATCTGAGAATTCGATGCCCGACCCCAGCTGCATGGTCCGCCGCTGCGCCAACAACTGCCCACGAAACACACGTTTCGAGATAATTGACAAGTATTCCAGCCGCGTCAGGAAATCAGATGGAAAAAGCATTTGGGGGTCAACTTAAAGGCGCAGGCCAGCGGCAGAGTCATACGTGTCGCGGTCAGGATTAACGCATTCCTCCTGTTTAACCCCGAGCCGCAGGTTTTGAAGTTGCGCATTTCGTCAGGGCTGGAAGCCCGGCA
>JAGQQS010000387.1 GCA_020426105.1 Planctomycetaceae bacterium | reverse complement strand
TCGCCTGAAACGACTTCTTGCAGACTTCCGGAAAATGGCCGCCTTCATTGACCATTCCACCCAGCTGCCCGCCCATCCCGACCGCGCATGTCTTGCAGGTGTTTCTGGAACTCATGGCTTTCCACATGTTCCAGAAACCCACGCGCTGCGCCAGTTTCAGACTATATCCAATGGCCTTCCAGCCACCACCACTGCGAGGACGACGCATGCTTGCTTTGCCTCTTACATCACATCACAAACAGAAATTATGCGACCGGAAAATAGACTCAGTCATCAGTATCCGGGGGATCGTAGACGTAGCCGTCTGCATCAATGGCATATTGAAGCAGCACTTCCATCGAGAGATGTTCGATGGCAGAAATATGGGTCGCCCGCAATGCCAGCTGAGGCGCGTGACCCGCTTCCAGCGCTTCGATCCAGCGCGGCAGGCAAAGGCACCAGCGATCCCCGGGCTGGAGACCGGGGAAATTGTACTCCGGATGCGGCGTCGATAGATCGTTGCCGACCTTCTTTGAAAACCTGAGAAACTCTGCTGTCATCACGGCACAGACAGTATGCATTCCGTGATCATCGCCACATGTTTCGCATTTACCCGTGCGAAAAAAACCTGTGAGAGGATCCGCGGAACAGACCTGCAAATCGTCTCCGAATACATTCTTGGCCACAATTCTACACTCCTGAAACAGTCCACAGCTCCCTGAGCATCGACTCGGCGGCAGACATCCCGCAGCATACTCGAAATCCCAGGTCACTGGGAGCGTTAAAATTGTCACCAGAATCAGAAGAAACGTAAAGATCGCTACATCCGTCCGCCGATGCTACCGACGGGGGAGCCATGCGCGAAATTGAATGCCAAGGGGGCCTTGCCGCGTTTCCTGAGCTTTCAACATCGAATGGGCCACAGGTTTTGTCGACCGCCGGGACGCGAACGTTAGCCCGAATAGTCGCCCATTTTAAGTGATTTCTGTTGCATTTTGATGTTTTGATGATCCTGTCAGGAAGGAAATTGCCATGCACACTGGCGATACCGACACTCAGACTGCAGTCGAATCGAAGTTGCTTTCTGCACAATCGACCTCTGTCCATGTCGAGCATCCGCCGGAGCAACCGAGCGACGCAACTCAGAGTTCGCAACCCTCTGCGGTCTGGCAGCGACTGCGATCTCGCCGACGTGAAGCGGCTGCAGTGGTCACTTTAATTGTCATGGCCACAATCTGGTTCGATTCAGGCAGTTCCCACCAGAGGTCGGAAACGGACTCGATTGATCCGCTGGAAGGCTACGACGCGGTGTTGTCCGACTTTGGTTCGGCCAAAGCCGAAGCCGAAGCGCCGCAGCGCGACTCAGCAGATCCTTTTGAATCGACACAAAATCCGGCCGTTGGTCAACTGACAATTCCGCAGACGTCCGACCTTGAAGTCCCGTACTCCTCGCAGGGATCCAATATGCCCGCGGGCGATTACTTTAGTCCGCCTGCTGCGCACGCGAGTTATCCGAACGACGCACGCGGATTTGGGGGCGCAGCCTCGGGCTCTGCCGCTATGCGCAGCGCTGATTCACAAAACCGGCGCAGGGTCAGATTCGCCGGACGAATTCAACCCGCCCACTAGTGGTGTGTTACAGCTTAATTTGAGGGTTAGTGGTAGTGGACGAGGCAACGAGTCCCTCTGTTTATGGCGATTCAGGACTCGTCGCCTCGTCCACTACGGGGCTTCTGAAATGGGGGGCAGGAACCAATAGTGGCTAGTACCCTTCCGGCCATCAGACCTCTCGCGCCGGCCCCCTTTTCCCGGCCGACTATTTCGATGTGAAAGCAGTTTGTATGTACGAAGCCTATTGGAAGCTCAACCAGAAGCCGTTCAGCCAGCGTCAGGATCCTGCGAGATTCTATCGCAGTAAGGCACACCAGACAGCGTTATTGCGTCTTAAGTATGCGCTGGATAATCTTGCGGGGCCCGGCCTGATTCTGGGGGCGTCCGGCACCGGAAAAACGAGTCTGGTGAAATTGCTGACTGCCGATTACAGCGATTTGCGTCCGTTAATTCGCATTGTGTTTCCGGCTGTTACGCCGGACGATCTCATGCGGATGATCGCTGCCGAAATTGCAACCTGCGCCAATGTCAGCCCGGTCAGTTCGTCCGGGAACGACGGAGTGCTGCGCGAGATTGTGACATCGCTGCGGCGTCTGACCAGTACCGGACACAGAACCCTGTTGTGCTTTGATGATGCACACATGCTTTCGGAAGACGCGCTGCTGCAGGTGGTTCAGCCGCTGTTAAATCTTGCCGAATCAGATGAACCTTCACTGCTGACTGTCCTGCTCGCCGGACAGCCTGTCCTGTCCGCAAAAATCCGCAAGCTGCATCAGATCAGTGAGCGGATTGCGGTCACTACCACCTTGTCCGGGTTCACGGCGCAGGAGACCGCTGACTACATACGCAACAGCCTGTTGCAATGCGGTGGCCGGTCGGACATTTTTTCTGCGGACGCACTGCAGCGGCTGTTCGAAATTACCGGAGGCAATCCGCGACGTATCAATCGTCTGGGAGACATGGCGCTGCTGGTGGGCTATGCCGAACAGCTGGGACAGATCAGTCCGGTCCAGATCGACGCCGTCTCCGCTGAACTAATGCCAGCCGTAGCCTGAACGGTCGATTGTACTGCTGTGTTACGTTAACGCGGCCACGTCCTCTGGGAGCGGATTCACAAATTGTTGGGACCTCGAGGAAGTTCATTCCTCCGTATTTCAGGCCCGGGACTCAGCCGTGGCCCCGCAAGCTGACGCGTTGATTCTTCAACGCATCCACCGGGATGTCCAGAATCTGGTCTTCATCTACGCGACCTGCAAACAGCCAGCAAAAAATGATAACATGTCTCCGTGGAGCGGACATCCACCCATCGGTGCGCCCGGAGAGAAAGTTTTGCCCGGTACACAGAATCTTAGCTTACGTCAGCAGAAGACTTGCCCGTCAGAACTTCACTGCGTTGACGTGACACGAAAGGATTCGCGGATCCAAAGGAACAAGTTATGCCAGGTACCGACCATGATCTGACTCGTCGATTTTACGACCGCATCAGCGCGGCATACGACATGATCGCTGATTCCGGCGAACACACGGCTCGTGAGAGCGGCTTGAATGTGCTGGACGTGAAGCTCGGGGAACGCGTGCTGGAGATCGGCTACGGAACGGGACATTCACTGCTGGAACTCGCAAAGCTCGTCGGCTCGACTGGCAAAGTCTGTGGCATTGACATCTCCTCCGGAATGCACGCTGCGGCGATCAGGCGACTGACGCATGCTGGTTTTGCAGATCGCGTGGAACTGCGAGTCGCGCCAGTCCCGCCCGTACCATGGCCGGACGCCACGTTCGACGTTGTCACGATGAGTTTCACGCTGGAGTTGTTCCCGCTGGACGTCATTCCTGCGGTTCTGGCAGAAGCAAAACGAGTCCTGCGACCTGGCGGCCGAATTGGGATTGTCTCCATGGCCGTCACACCGGATGGTCAGGAGGACAGCTTTATGGAGAAAACGTACAAATGGATGCACCAGCATTTTCCGCATATTGTCGACTGCCAGCCAATCGCTGCGGCGCAGTTGCTGAAAGGCGCGGGATTTGTCGTAACGCATCAGGAAACCATTGACATCTGGTCAATGCCAGTTGCCGTGCTGGTGGCACAGCTCAAATCCACCGGCGCAGCAACCAACGAGCCTTCGCTTTTAACAGATCACGAACGATGAGCCACACTGACGCTGAAATCATCATCTTCCCAGCGCTGCGCGACCGACCACCAGAACGTAAACACGATTGATTCCTGCCCCAGTGATTTAGGCTCGATGTCGACAAAATGAATATTAAGTCCCGGCGAACTTGATTCGGTCTCGTGAATCGACTGCCAATTGTCGTTACTCCAATGAAGTCGGAACGCTTCATGCGCCAGGATTCGGAGTGTGGTGTCATGGATCACGCACTTTGGCTGTCGCTTGAAGCTCCAGATTTCGTACAACCTGCGTTTAGAGTCTCCGCGGGCATAACGATCGTAGACCTCATCGATACGATCGAAGATCCGCCCGTCGTGCAGACTTCGAAGCAACTTCAGATATTCGGCATGAGCCCACATTAATGGCATAGACGATCCCGTCGGATAACCCGATTTCATGTGCGCTTCCGGCAAGTCCGGCTGATCCCAGATTTGTTCGGGCAACATGCCATTGGAACCAGCGAACTGTTCGATCGCTCTGACAAGCTCTGAGACGTCGTGCCCTGCAGCAAGTTCATAGTGAGCGCGTTCTCCTGTGAGCAACGGCCACGCGCGCCCCTGTCCAGTGCCAACAAACGGTCCGCCGTCTGCACGCTGACCATAGCCGTCGTGCGAATAACGCCGCCAGCACGGCCCTTGAGGCGTGATAACTTTAAGTACGCGATCAACGACCTTGAGCGAAGCGACAATCAGCGGATCATCTGCAGCCCGAACACCATATCGAACCAGTTCCAGAAAGCCGCCATCGACAACTTCGCGTGCTGGGAATTTGTTCTGCACATCCATCGCACGATTCTTGATGCAGATCTCTGCTGTGTCCGGGTCTTCGCTGCACCCTGGATTCGTCAACTCTATTGGCAACAATCGAATAAAGTGACGCTGGACTTCCGGATGGATCGTGCCATGACGCGTGACGGTCCAGCCTTCCAGATGCTGTTCCAGGAAATCCGCATGTTGGATGAAGCAATCTGCGAGCGCTGTTTCGCCGTGTTCGCGAGCGAAATCACTGGCACACACGAGTCCGGAAATGTGTGCGGCCAGTGTGGAAGGAGAATATCCACTGTTCTCTTCCCAGCGTTCCTGTGGGGTTGCCGGGCCATGCCGAACGAGGTATCCGGCTGCCGCCTTTACCATCGGCCAGGGATCGAACTGCTGCAGAGCGCCGGCGTTCCTGAGTTTCCATGCCAGCATGATGGGAAACGCCACCTCGTCGAGCTGGATGCCTTTCCAGTAAGGCTGACCGTCGATCCAGAAATTCTGATAGAAGCCACCGTCTGTAAGCTGCGAAGACGCCAGATAAATCAATGCTCGAAAGGGTGTGGCGGTCTCTCCGGCAGCCATCAATCCTGTGGCGCTGTTAAACAGATCTCGAGTCCACACCAGATGATATCCGCCGGGATCCTCATCACCTTTGGCTTCTCCCCACGGAATACTGAGTGACGCGATCATCGCCCCATGGCAGTTTTTATCTTCGTGAGCCAGCAGCAAATTGTGGCTGTTTCGCAGCAGGCGGCCGCCATCCAGGGACTGCGCGGTCAGCTCATTCGCACGCTTTAAACACGCGCGTTGCCATTGAGCCAGAAAACGCTGCTTGTGATCTTCGAAGGGAATCGCCAGCGATTCGGCGAGCGTCACCAATGCACCATGCCGATTCTGATGGAAGCTGACCGCGAGGCAAAATTCGGACGTTCGAGTGATATCAATTTCGGCCATTAAGGCGATATTGCCGTCTGATGCAGAATCGAATTCCCAGTCCATTTGCCTGTTGTGCGCCAAATCTGTCCACCCGTCTGATTCGCCGACATATCCACAGGAGGCACGAACAAATTTGGCAGAACAATCCATCGCCAGCCAGTTTTCATCGCGATGTGCTGTCAGCACGATACGCTCGCCGACAGTTTCGACTCGTCCCGAGTTTCCATAACCATGGAGATTCAGATGCGGAGCCAGCAGTGCGAAGAGCCTGATTCTGCCTTTCCATTCGGAGGTGACGCTCAGGGTCGTCTGCATCAACAGACATGCCGCATGCGGAGCCGCAATAATCTGCTTCTCAAGCACGTATCGGCCTCCGGGATCGCGGTTGACAACGCGAAACCCCAGGGCGTCTCCGGACAGTCGAGTCGTTTCTGTGATCGTATCACGTCGTTCGTCATGAAAGAATGTTTCGCCATCCGTAATCAGGTATTGCAAGTCACGAATTTGTGGTGTGTCGATCGATGGTGAATAAACTTCGTTGACCACTCCTGCAGAGAGTGCGGCCCAAACAGGACTGGATGCACTGTAGGCGGAGACGATGGCTTCTTTGTCGCTGCGAGTCCAGCGAGGCTCAATCCCCGGTGCTCCAAATGCCGGGTTGAGCGGGCTTCGTATCATTCTCGTTCCCTGCAATGTGAAGTGACCAGCCGCGGACGGCAAAACTATTCAATCATCGCTGTGGCTCCGAATCGCAACAAGACACGAAACGATTGTGGGTTGGCAAACATTGTTTCACGCTTCAGTTAACACACAGACTATCGGGAGACAGTGACCAGATCCGGGTTATAATTTGGACCCATGCCACCGCCGAGAGCCTGATAGGAATCCACGACAGCTGTCAGTTGCTGCTTCTTCGTTTCGATAATGACCATCCGCGCGTCCTGAAGATCGCGCTGAGCCAACAGCACATCCACGTATGCGGCGCGAGCGTTCTGGAAAAGTTTCGTGGCGACATCCACGGAGGCTTCAAGTGCTGCCAGTTGTTGTCGTTTAATTTCCAGACTTTTCCCGTAGTTATCCACTTTGCTCATGCGATTGATTACCTCTGTGAAGGCATTCAGAACGGTCCGCTGATAATTATACACCGCCTGCAACTGTTCTGCGTTTGCATTGTAGTAATCTGCTTTAATCGCGTTTCTGTTGATCAGAGGAGCCACGACATCTCCCGCCAGATTGTACACCAGTGATTCGGGCGTGGTGAACAGATACTTTGCATCAAAAGCGTTGTAGCCAACTCCGGCATTGATGATCAGCGAAGGATAAAAGCGGGCCCGGGCAACTCGTACGTCAAGTCCTCTGGCCTGCAACTCGCGTTCAGCCTGACGGATGTCAGGACGGTTTCGGAGCAATTGAGAAGGAACACCGGCACTGAGGGGATGGATGTTCAGATCGAAGAATCCTTCCGATTGACGATCGACTGCTTGTGGATAGCGGCCTGTCAGGAAGTTGATGCGGTTTTCCACTTCGATAATTTCCTGGGTGATGATCAGCTTCTCACTTTGATTCTTGCGAACTTCGGCCTGAAAACGCTGAACTGCCAGTTCTGTATCACGCCCCGCTGCTTTATTGGCTTTGGCAACTTCAAGGCTTTGTTCCTGAAGTGAAATCGTTTTGTCCAGTGTCTCCAGTCGTTTATCGAGCGCGATGAGTTCGTAGTAGTTTTCTCCAATCTCTGCGACGAGACGTGTCACAACGTAGTTTCGCCCCTCTGCGGTTCCCAGGTACTGCAGATACGCCGCACACTGAGCGTTCCGCAGCTTCTTCCAGATGTCAATTTCCCACGACACATTGGCAGCCACCAGAAACTCCGGCAGGGGCTCCGGAAAAGACTGGCCGCGGGCGAGAAGATTTTCCTCAACGGCCCCTGCGCGAGTATAAGCACCGGGCTTATCGAGGCCGGCGCGAGCTCCGAAAAAGGCAAACGGCAGATACGCACCGCGTCGTTTGTAGACCTCGTTGCGGGCAATCTGAATGTCTTCAGCCAGTATCTTCAATTCCTGGTTGTCGATAAAGGCCTGGTCAATCAGGCCTGTCAGCATCGGATCATCGAAGAATTCGTGAAGCTCGATCTGCCCTGAGCATTCCTCAGCAATCTCGGCATCGGTTTCAACATCGGTTGCGATATTGAATCGATCCGGCGTATGGTTCCCGTGCCGAGCTCCCCGCAAATCGGGAATATTGCATGCCGGGATCGATAGCAACAGCACCGAAGCGATTGCTGCTCTGAGCGCGGAACTTGCGTTACTGCGTTCGGCAGTCCTGAATTTGATATACATGCGGGCCCATCCTTGAGCGAACTACGATCGTCGGCCATCCAGCCGACCAATCATCAAAACGTTGAAATCGCTAATCTCAGCAGAAGTCAGCGTGACAATGACGCGATAGGTATCTCATCGGTGAATCGCTTCAGACATGGCCGATTTGGATTCTTCAGTAAATGCAGAATAAATAAGTTGATGGTGCAAGGCTGTAAAATCAGGCGTGATCGATTTCGAAACTACAATCGTCATTCCTGAGCAGGATATTCACTGTGACTTTTTTCGAGGGTCCGGCAGTTTTTGCGCGATCTTTCTGCCGCCGCCCGCCTTGCGGATGCGGTAATCGTCTGCCTGGACAGGATCTGTCGCAGGAGCAGCGGCTGCAGCACTGATTTCCCGAATTCCCTTTTTAATTGTATTGGGGGAAATTCGAAGAGCCTTGCTGACCGCAGCAATTCCTCCACGCCCCAGATTCATCGCTTCGGCAGCAGCCCAAAGCCGGCGCTGCCGTTCATTCAGGACGTCGCTTTCCTGTTGATAACGCCCGCGAATTTCCGAAATCAAATCGCCATGGCTCATCGGAGTGCCTAATCTGTCGCAGGTTTGAAGACGTCAACAATCACGCGATTGGATGTGCAGCCTGACTACGCTTCGTGAGGTTCATGCTCGAACCGCTCACTCAGAGGAGTGTCGGATTCGTCGCGGAT
>JAGQQS010000386.1:3068-5251 GCA_020426105.1 Planctomycetaceae bacterium | reverse complement strand
AAATAATCATGCTCAAATCCGGCGTTTTCCGAACCAGAATGCGACGGCACTCAATTGAATCCAGGGCGACGGCAATGTTTGCCGTCGCCTTTTTTCGCGCAACTCACGTAGGCAGAAAACACCCGAGTTTCTCCCCAAAATCCTCAGAATCAGAAGATTTCATCCAGCTCTCGGCGCTTCCCGGTCAGTCAAGGGTGGCGAAATTCCAGTCGGCGCTATAGGCTTACCTCAGAGAATTTGGTGGCTGCGCTCCGCTGCTGAGCATGCGAGGCTGTACCACACCGCGTGTAACCGGGAGAGATCGGCATGAGTGCGAATCGGGCAGATGATGCAATTCGCCGACGTTGTCTGGTTCTGGACAAGCAGCGCCTCGCAGACGTGGATGAAAAACATGCGAGAGTGCGAACATTCCTTGCCGCATCAGGGGCCGACGCCCTTCTGCTGCAGGATCCTGCTGACATCGCATGGTTTACCGCTGGCGCGGATACGGCACGTTGTACTGTCGAAGGTTGCCGAACGAGTTTGTTTGTAACGGAAGACGCGCGGCTGTTTGCCACGAATGCAGTAGATTCCGCACAGTTGTTTGAACGTGAAGCGTTTGGGCTGGGATTCCAGTTGAAACAGCGAGAATGGTTTCAGCCCCACGATGCACTGGTGGAAGATCTTTGTCGCGGTCGGAAAGTCGTTAGTGATACCGGGATCCTCGGAACGCGCAATGTTGCAAAAAATATTGTTCAGCTGCGCTGCCCCCTCACCGATCTTGAAGTGGACCGCATTCGTCGCTTGAGTAAAGTGGTGGTCCACGCGGTGGAGACTTCCGCCGGTCACATTCGACGTGGTGTCTCTGAAGCATCTGTGGCGGGCGAACTCAGCCATCGCCTGATCCGCCGCACGATCACTCCGGTCCGCATTCAGGTATGCGCCGACGGAAGAAACATCCGTTACCGGCACTGGTCATACGGAGAGGACCCGATCGAAGCTTATGCCACAGTTTCGTGTGTCGCAAAACGCTGGGGACTGCATGTGGCTGTCAGTCGTACGGTCTGTCTCAACCGAGTCCCCGACGACCTCTGGGCAGCTCACCAAAAAGTAGTCATGATGCACGCAACCGGCATCTTTTTTTCGCGAACTGGCCAGCCCCTGCAGAACGTCTGGTCAAAGGTTCGCCGCATCTACGATAAATTCGGCATGCCGACCGAATGGCAGTTGGCGGATCAGGCCGAGATTATTGGTTATCGTGCGATGGAGCATCAATTGACTCCGGATTCTGAGTACGTGCTGCAGGCTCCAACCGCTGTCCACTGGCATCCGGGAGTCAACGCCGCGCTGGCAGGTGATACCATTCTCGTAATGCCCGGTGGATGCGAAATTGTGACGCGTTCCCTCGTTTGGCCCCAGCTTTGCGTGCAGGTTAAGGGCCACGACGTTGCCTGCTGCAGTTTGTTGTTGATACGAGATGAAAAATCTGCGACGACACGTGCCGGTGACAAAACAATCAGTACTCCCGCGATCTTTGCTGGGGGCGCGTTCCCTGATGACGATACTGACGAGTCGCGCATGGAGTCCATCTGGGAACTGGATCTGACGTCGCGGCAGTCGGTATTCGACGAAAGCGAATCTGAGTATTCCGAAGAATCTGTACTGGACTGAATCAAATGTAGCCATCATCACTCCGCGTGATGAGCGCCATCTGACGGCGTACAGCAACCGGAAATGGTGGCGGCGGTGCAACGAAATCGCAAGCAATTGAAGTTGGTACAAGAGATCTTACAGCAAAGTGGCCGGATTGTGAGCTCGTCGCGGCGGAGCGTGACGGCTACACAGCAGCCTCAATCGAACAGCCCGTGCAGATACCACGATCCAGTCTGCAGATCATGATAGATCCACAGTTGGCTACCCGTCTCCGTGATGGCACGAAAATAATCACGATGGCATGGCTGCTCTGTCCACCACGCTGTCTGTATCCGTTCCGGCCCGTGCAGTTCAACAACTTGTCGTTGCTGTCCAAGTACAGAAAATCGGGCAGGCAGCCGCCCCTCACTGTCACGCTCCGCAATCTGCTGCGGCATCGCCAATAGCCGCAATGGTCGCAGGAATGTACGTTCCGGATTTGCCGTATTCTCAGGCTCGGTCAGACGCTGGAGAAGATGTTCTGACTGAGGAACGCGTTTACTGTTAGTCTC
>JAGQQS010000386.1:0-3001 GCA_020426105.1 Planctomycetaceae bacterium | reverse complement strand
GTGACAGACTGCGGCCCCATCCGATTGCTCAGCCGAGCAATGAGCGTTGCCAGTTCTTCCTGAGGACGAATGTGTTCCGTCGGACTGAACAGGTCGCGCTGGCGTGAAACCGGATTCGGCACTGTTTGTACAGTCATGGAAATCACACACACGGGTTCCGTCAGTGGCAGCGTCTCCAGACGCAGACGGAGCACTTCAAACATCAGCTCGGCAGACTGAGTTGGTTTCACAACACCGGCCGACAGTATCAGCTTATTGCCGGAAGTGCCGGTTAGCTCACAGTTCAGGATACTGCACGCCACTCGCCGCTGCTCGATCTGCCCCGCGATACTTTCGACCAGATGCTGCAACACCCGGCGAATATCGTCAAGATTTGTGGCGGGAAATTCAGAATTCCACACAGCAACCACGGGATTGGATTCCGGCAGAGGAACGATCAATTCTTGCGTCAGTGCGAGCAATTGATGAACACGTTCGACCCCCACATTCGAAAGCCGTGATGGCAGATCTTCACGCGGCAGGGAAAGCAGCTGAGCGATCGTTCGAATGCCCAGGTGAGCCAGAATCTGCAGATCTTTGAGTGGCAGCCGGGACGCAGAGATCGGCAGGCCCGCGATTTCCTGTTGCTGCATGCCCGGCGGAATGACTTGAATCGGTAATTCGAATTGCGAACCGTTTTCGATGCCTTTCGATGCCCTTTGGCGCGAAGCCTTCGAATCGGGCGCTTGGGCTGAGCGTCGCACTTCGGGCATGGCGTGTTCCGTATGCGTGATCGCCCAAACGCCGGCGATCGTATCGGCAATCGCAATGCGTGCCCTCCAGCCAGCCAGCTTCAGATCACGCAGTAATAATTCGGCCAATCCTGCTTCACCCCCGAACAACGGTCCGCATCCGGTGATATCCAGCAGCAAACTGTCTGGCAGAGGCATGTCATCCAGCCCCACCACTGGGGCGTAACGCCGCGTCAGCTCAGCAGCCTCCGCCAGCATACGACGATCGATGGATGATGTCCATGCATGAAACGAAACAGACTCTTTTGTTGATGCTGCGACGATCGTTGGCGAAGGAGTCGATGGACCTGCGTTCGGTCGTGCGCGGCCTTGTGCCGATCTGCGATGTACTGCTCGCGAAGTCACAACCAATGGCTGCGCCATGCTGCGCGCCTCGGCAAGTGGCATCCCGGGTCGAACGCCGGCGAGCCATGCGTCGCGCGAGACTGCGATAATGCATGGGCCGACGGAGGCCGATGGAAAAACAGCACGAATGTATTTCTGATCCAAATCGACGTCTGACGCTTTGCGGACTGCGGGTGAATCCAGGCTCCCCGGCGCAGCCGTGTGCAGTGCCAGCGCTGATGGACAGCGGCCTTCAGACCGCAGGCGTTGTTGCAGGCTTTGAATCGGCCAGTTCGGAAATCGAATGCAGAGCACCCGTTTCATGATCGACTTCCAGTAGAGCGTTTCCAGAGTGTTGCAGTCCATGTCGCGAACGCAGCAACTGCACTTTCATCCGACGACGTCCGCTGAGAGCCCCCTGCGTCGGTTGAGCTGCCGTAACGTACAGCCGCAGGTCCGCGAATGATGGCTGCCTGATGATGCTGGCCGGCCGAATGAGCACAATTGTGACACCGCTGCGTTCAACTGCAAGCTGCAGGCGTCGCATCACCGCGGATGACGCTTGTTCAAGAAACGTCAGCGCGACGCGCACGCCCTGGCAGCGTGCCGTTTGTTCCAGCGCCCAGAGAGCATCGCTGTGGGCCGCTGTTGCCTGCCGCACAAATCGGTTGTGCCCCACAAATCGATTGTGACTGGCCCCGAACGCGGCGTCTGCAGAGCGCGCGGGCCGAATCAGGAGGATCCGGGACAATGGAATCCCATGACAACGCACGGCTTCCGCATAAAATTCATGGCGCTCGTCGATGATTGCGAGGCAACCATGCTGCGTTAACATCGGGACAATGGATCTCAGGGCAATCGACGCCGAATTCAAACCGACGTCTGCGGAGATCCACTCAATCAGCGAGCCGGCAGGCAGGCCGCCATGCGGCAAGATGGCGTCAAGCGATAGCAGGCCGGTCGGCAGAATCTGCTGAACGGATTGTGATCGTTGCGATGCAAGCAATTGCCTGCGCAATGCATGAATGACTTCCGCTTTGGCAGCCGCTGACATGGAAACACGCCCGTTTGATGTCGGCACGTGCCTTTGTACTGCGTGCCAACGAGACTCAAATGACGGTTTCCCTACCCGACGTCTTCGTTCAGTTGAAAAAAGAAGTCAGGAACCAATAGTGCGAAATACCCTGTGGGCCATTTGGCTATTGGTTCCTGCCCCCTCTTCTCAACCCCATACAATCGAAGACAGGAAATTCGTCTGTCATACCGTTCATCGGCGATCAGACAAGGCGGGTTTTAGGGAAGTTGACATTAACTGTCAACAGCAAGTTGTGCAAAGCCTCGGGTCTGCTTGCAAATCGCGTTGCCAATTGAATGTTGGAACATTGCACCAGACGTTGTCCTGTGCGAAGCCTCGGGATTCTGAGCCTCATCCACTTGCATCAGCGAACGTCTTCGCTAGACGATCCAGCGAAGCCTTTCGCTAAAAAGAGCGAAAACTTCATACAACCGTCGTAAACGCGACACAACTCTGGAATTTAATGCCCTCCCCAAATAGCGCTAGAATCCATAATGAGGAACGTGACCAGGACTTCTTTTTTGTAACTTCTTGTGTTTTTTTGTGGCTAGCAACAAATCGTTCACGTTGTCATGTTCCACGTAAGAAACGTCAGCGACAAATCAATCACGTTCGTGAGCGAAACCGGGCGGCAAGGCGATTTCGTTCATGTTGTGAATGAACGAGGCGAGAAGGTCGAAGTCAAGGACGCTTTCTTCACAGGCTGGCCGATCGACGTTGCGTGGAAGCTGGAACCCGGTGAAACGGCTCAGTTGTCACTGCGGACGCCGAATCTTGAGTCACTGGATCGACCGGGACGTTACATCGTTCG
>JAGQQS010000385.1 GCA_020426105.1 Planctomycetaceae bacterium | reverse complement strand
ACAGAGCGGCCTGGTTTCCCAGGCCGCTCCCCGGTTGGCGTTGTAAGGCGGGCCGTGACTTACATTCCAACACCAAACGCAGTAACGCAATGAGCGTGCCAATCTCTCCTCGGAAGTTCAGTTTTCTGATACAACCTATGCGTTATCAGCTGCGGTGCGTATCGAAAGGCAGTGTTCTGATTAATAATCCTCTTGCCGAGCGACGGTAACCTGCGATGGCGACTGGCAACCGCAGGGCCTGTTCGCAAGTGGTGAATGCGGAATTCTGACGCGCGGCGTTGCAGAATGCATCAATCCGGAAAAGACTGGCCCCGGAGCCCGAACATGCAGGATTCAGTCAATCGGCCGGATCAGCTACGATACGTTTCCAAGGCATGTGGCACGCTCCCCGGGAATCGAAGGTATATGTACAGAAAACTGGATCCCCAAAAAACAATCGCGACTCTTGAAACACTTGCGAATCGCATCGAAGAGCGTTTCCCGGGGGCCAGCCTCAATTCGGTCTGTAAAGAGGTGTCTGCAATCGCCGCTGAAACCTGCGGCAGGATCGCATGGGTATCGCGTCCCTATAAGGCGATTCGATTTGCGGTTTTTCTGGTCATTGCGGGAGCCATTGGACTTGGCTGGATTCTGATTCGCAGAGTGCGGATTCAGGCAGAGGGTTTCAGCATCGAAGAGTTAGAGGCCGGCACCAACGCAGTGGTCCTGACCGGCGCCGCATTATTCTTTCTGTTTTCACTTGAATCGCGACTAAAACGCACGCGGATCCTGCAGGCCATTGATGAGTTGCGAGCCGTCTCACATGTCGTCGATATGCACCAGTTAACGAAGGATCCCAGTCAGTTGCTGGCGTCAGGTGGCAATCGAACCAAATCGTCGCCAAAACGATCTCTGACGCCATTCCAGTTAACGCGGTACCTGGACTATTGCAGTGAATTACTTTCCTTAATCGGCAAGCTCGCCGCGCTTTATGCTCAAAGCACATCGGACAGTGTCGTCCTGCAGGCGGTTAACGACATAGAGACACTTACAACCGGGATCAGCCGCAAGATTTGGCAGAAAATCATGATTCTGGATGATGATGTTGCGGAAGCATCGCGGAAGGAGAACCTGGCTCCTGATGTATCCGATCTTGAACGGCCTCAGTCACCGAACGAAACCATGGGCGCAGAGTCCACCGTTGAAGCCAGGACCGTGCGTTAAATCGTGTTGATTCGCAGGTTCGAATTCCGGCAAAAACCGCCGGGGTTTTATCACGGAGACTGCCGGCTGAAGGGTAAGTCTGCGAACGAAATTCTCACGTCAGCACGGTCAGGACAATCGGCCCGAACCCGAAGTAACTCACGACGACCGCTACGCGACGGCCCGCGGGGCCAATTCGCTGATCACTGCGGAGACCGTTTCTGTATTGAACTGGGTATTCGGAGTTGTTTCGTGCAGGACGGCCAGAAGTTCGCAGACACGTGACATCCGCGCCGCATTACCGCGACTTAAATCGAAGATGGCTCGAATGGCATTGTCGTGCAGAGTGTGGTCGGGGATACCATGACGTCGAGCGAGTGAACGGACAAATTCAAAGGACTCCCCGGAATCGAGAGGACTGAGCGAGATCTGCAGCAGGGATTCCGCGGAAAGCCCGTTTTTCAGGGGGCGATCTGACGCAGCGATGACCGTCAGTTTTCCGCGTCCTCCGGTACTTGACGTGCCGGAATTTACCGCGGTCAGTACGCGGACCAGGGATTCCATGTCAGTCTGGGCGCGATGCAGGTCATCGATCAGGATGACGGAATGCATTCCGCAATGCGCTCGGCCCGCCAATTCATCCCGCAGCAGCGGGATAAGTTCATGAAACGCCATGGAGCGGCGTGCGGCGGATGAGATGGAAGTCACAAGCTCAGTGAGCGCGGTCGCACTGTCCATCCCCGCCACATTGAGTGAGACGACGAATTTGCCGGTCCGTTCGGCTTCTTCTCGCAAACGAGTCAGCACCCGGGTTCTCCCGCAGCCATCGGGACCGCAGATGACGCCGAATGATTCCCCGGCTTCGATCAGGTACAGGAGGCGACTGATGGCCTCGAGATGAACGGAACTGTCAAAAAACCATGCGGTTTGCTTTTTCTGACCGAACATTGATATGAATCCTGAGCAGCGAAGAGAGAAGCAGGGCAGCGTGCCCGATCCGGTAAATCGGCAGAATCGGCACGATTCATTCAGTGAAATCCTGGCAATCCGAACCAGACCCAGGATTGGCAATTCAAAACTCTGCGGTACTCTGCCGCTCTGGCGACTTGACAGTAGAATCGGCAGGTCGTGCAATTCGCCCCGGCAAGTGTTTCCCACATTGTGTTCAAGGTCTGAGTTTCATGTCTGAGCTGACATACCGTTCCGCTGGTGTCGATCTTGAACTTTACGAGCAGGCGATGCAGAAACTACCGCGACTGATGCAACGGACGTTCACCCCGGGCGTCATGGAGTTGCCTGGAGGGTTTGCAGGATTATTTCGTCTCAATGGAACGCGGCAATGGCGAGATCCTGTCCTTGTCTCCGGTACGGACGGAGTTGGCACGAAGATTAAGGTGGCCATTCACGCTCAGAAATTCGATACGATCGGGATTGATCTGGTCGGAATGTGTGTTAACGACGTCCTGTGCCTTGGCGCGACACCTTTATTTTTTCTGGACTACATCGCGCTGGGCAAAGACGATCCATTGTTGCTGGAACAGCTCGTCAGTGGTGTCAGTGATGGCTGTCAGCACGCGCAGTCCGCATTGCTGGGAGGCGAAACGGCCATCATGCCGGATCTGTATTCGTCCGGCGATTTCGACATGGCAGGATTTTCTGTGGGCGTTGCAGAACGAGACGAACTCGTCGATGGCAGGAACAGGATCAAGCCGGGCGACGTGCTGATCGGAATTCCGTCCTCGGGATTTCACTCAAACGGATACAGCCTGGTCCGGAAGGTTGTGTTTGAACATGCCGGTATGCAGGTTAATGATCACGTCCCTTCGCTAAACTGCACGGTGAGTGAAGCGTTGCTCAGGCCGACGCGAATTTACGCTCACATTGTCGCCGCCGCGATTGAAGCGGCAGGCAATTTGAACATCCACGGAATTGCGCATGTAACCGGCGGAGGAATCGCCGACAACTTCGCTCGAATTATGCCGAAGCATACACAGGCCGTGATCAGTCGTAGCGCGTGGACGATTCCTCCGATTTTTCAGTGGCTGCAGGCGCTTGGGAATGTGGCTGAAAGTGAGATGTTTAACGTGTTTAACATGGGCATCGGAATGATCCTGTGTGTACCGCCGGACGTGGCCGCACGCGTGCAGACTGCCTGCTCTGCACCTGACTACCCTGCGATGTACCTGGGCGAAGTGCGGGAACAATTAGCAGACGAACCGGCGGTGATGATGACAATATGAGCAAACTCTGTTCAACCGGGAGTGTTGTGGATTCGTGATGGCCAGTTTTTGTCACTCCACTGACGACAAATGGCAGACAATTAGGGAGAATCATGAAATCACCCTTGATAATCTCTGCGAAACGCCTAAAACATGGGGACAAGTAGGCCGCAAGGGATCGGTGACAACCAGTCAATAGTGCCTGCCTAACTGTTCCACGGTGGTGGGTTGAGTTTGGGCGTGCAGCATGGCTCTCCCCCGTCATTCGAATTGACCGGGTCTGGTACGGTTTTCGCTCAAGTGGCCTGGATTGCTGCTGGCAAGTTTCCAGGTGCTGAATTCAGTTGTTCAAACACTGGATGATGGCGGGTCGAGACTTGTCTGTTTAGTTCTGACGCACTGTTAAGTGCTTAAGGTAATGGGCCTGATTTTACCGGAGAAATACAATGTTGAATCGAAAGCGCAGGGCCGTAAGGCGATCACAAAAGAAGGCACCTCCCATGACGGAGTTCGAACAACCAAAGAAGAGAAAGCCATTCACGGTTTTCCTTGTTGAGGATGATCAGCTGGTTCGAGCATCTTTGGTTGAGGCGCTGGCTGAATTCAAGATCAATGTTCGCGACTACATGACGGCCATGGAATTCTACCGTGATTTCCGCGAGCCAGTTCCGGGAGTACTCATTCTGGATCTCCGCCTGCCAGGGATGTCCGGAATTGAACTTCAGGACAAGCTGATTGAAGATGGGTTCGAACTGCCAATTGTGATGATTTCAGGTCACGCGGATGTCCCGATGGCAGTCCGGGCCATGAAGAACGGAGCCTTCGATTTCCTCTGCAAACCGGTCAAGGTCGAAGCCTTAATCGGAGCGATTGCCCGTGCTTACGCATACTTCTACGACGTCGATGCAGAAATCTTCGAAGAAGAACTTGAGGAAACTGAAGACAGCATCAATCGCCTGACAGGACGGGAACGGCAGGTACTTGACCACGTCGTTGACGGGCTTTCCAGCAGAGAGATCGCTCAGGAACTCGGCGTCAGCACAAAGACGGTCGAAGCGCATCGTGCGCGAATCAACGACAAAATGCGGGCTGATAATGTTTCACATCTGATTCGCATGTGCTTCGCGTACAACGAAGAACACTCGAACTGAAGTTCTTATCAGGAGAGTGTACGAGGGGGGGGAACAGGAAGTCAGCGATCCGAGGTTCGTGTTTTTAAGCACCATGTATTCCTGCCCCTGGACGACAATGCTCGTTGATGCGTCCTCAGCGACTATAGTCAGCGCTTCACACACCCATCAGACGGTGCGTGTCTCCCTGAATCAGAGAAACTTGTGTCAGTCGGCACAGATCGAGTAATTCGTTCGCGGATTGCATGATACCGATCATGTCTGTTTCGTCGTCGAGTGCCTCCATCAGTTGATCGGCGACCTCGGCCATATACTGGATTCCGGCCCGATCGGCGGTTGAATGCAGTCGCTGGGTGAGTTCTCGGAGCTCTCCAACATCCTGATCGTCAAGCGCGGCGACAAGTTGTTCAATCTGCTGTCCGATGTCGAGCGCAATGTCGGTTGACACGCCCGGCATTTCCGTGCGGTCCCCGGTGCGCACGCGAACGGCAGAGATTATGCGTTCGACAAGCTCCGGATCGAATTGCGTCCCGGCACAACGGCGGAGTTCTTCGAATGCCTCAGTGCGTGACTTGCGACGGCGATATACCCCATCCGAAGTCATAGAATCATATGCGTCGGCGATTGCCAGAATACGTGCCGACACGCTCGGCCTGACAGGCTTGTCCGGGTTCTCATTCGTATTGCTAAGGTCATACCACACAGAGTATTTCTCAACGATTTCTGTCAGTGTGTCTGAACCAAACGAAGATTTCACCAGTTGCAGACTGACCGCTCGATTGCGGCGCATAATAGTCCATTCTTCTTCGTTAAGCTGCCCGGATTTGTGAAGGATCGCATCCGGAACTCCGATTTTTCCAATGTCGTGCAGCAAAGCAGCGATCTCCAGCGTATAGCATTCCCGCATCGACAATAAACCTTCGCCGGCCGCGACACACAAGTCTGCCACACGACGACTATGAGCGGCTGTCGGCTGATGACGGAACGACATCGCCGATACCAGGGCTGTCACCGCCTGGAACGGAATCGAAACGACGGAATGAGAATGAGAATGAGAATGTGTCGATTTGCGACGTTCCGGAGCAGCGCTGTCTGCCAGTTGGGCAATCTGCTGCGTCGCCTTGTCGAATCGTACAACTTGATTTCGTCCATGTCGTTTGGCCACGTACAGACACTTGTCCGCCTGATCGAGGAGATCCTGGGGAGAAGTGGCGCCGTGGGCCATGCTTGACACACCGAGACTGGCGGTGACGCGTACATCGCCTGCCACCAGAGCCTTGATCGCCAGACGAATGCGCTCAGCCCGAAGTTCGGCTTCATCGACGTTAGTATCCGGCATAAAGACCGAGAATTCCTCGCCTCCATAGCGGCAGACAACGTCATCTTCTGCGATGGTCTTCATGATCGCGGTCGCGACTTTCCGCAGGACGTCATCGCCCTTGGCATGTCCGTGATTGTCATTGATGGATTTGAAATGATCAATATCCACCATCACGGCTGACAGCGAACGGTTCGCCGGCTTTGCCTCGTCCCAGGCGGATTCAAACATTTTGAAAAAGCTGCGGCGATTGACGCAACCTGTCAGCGCATCTCGGGTCGCCAGCCATTCAAGTTCTCTGTTCTGCTGACGGATCTCGTCGCTGGACTGTTTCAGTGACTGCAGTGCGTTTTGCAGTTCTTTCTGTTTTCGATCCAGTTCCGTAACGTCTTCAAAACTCGCCACCACACCCCGACAGCGAAGTTTGTCGTCATGGATCGGCACGGTGCTGACTGAGAAAGTTCGTTCTGAGTTCGTCGCGCCAAACTTCATCAGTACACCGCGTCGAGGCTCTCCGAACAGTGCGGTCCTGCGCCAGGGAAATTCAGTTTCACCGGACTCACCGATCATGCGAAATCCGAGTTCAGCGGCCTTTTTCCCGATGAGATCTTCCGTGTGCGTGTTCGTATGCTGCGCAAACGCGGCATTTGCCAGCATCACAACTCCGTCTCGGTCCAGCACCAGCAGGCCCTCCGCCAGCGCGTCCAGTGCTTCACGTACGCGGGGAGGAATAACCTGCGATGGATTCAAATGCTGCAAAACACGCCGCAAGTAGATGGAGAATGTGACGAACAGCCCGCCACCAATAAAAATGGCCAGTGAAAACTCTGGCCGCATCGTGGCACCGAACGGCCCGGCGGATACTTCTGAAAACCGAATTTCCAGTTGTCCCCACTGGCCAGTGCTGGTGGAAATCGGCACGATGAACTCGCGGGAAGTTGTTGGTGTTCCTCCGACCGTTTCCCAGATGCTGGCATGGGGACCGGAGGCAAACACCAGCCGTCCGTCTGCTGCGTTTCTGGCAGCAATACTTTCGACTTCCGGATTCCGCTCTCGAATGCTGTCGAATGTTTCCTGAATCTGTTGTTCGTTCATGCGCGGGGCCAGCGCCATAAAACTCACCGCCGCTGCCTCGCAGAAGGCTGATCGATTTCTCTGCGCGGAAGTGCCCACATTGGGAATCAATCCCAGCAGTCCGGCGACCAGGATCGCGCTGACTGTCAGGCTGACGAGCCCAAGAACAATTCTGATACTTGAAGAGGAGATTTTCATAGAGTTACTTGTTGCCTCGCGATCCCGGATCAGCCTTGCGGGTCGCTAACGAAAGCAGCGATTCGTCTTCTTCCAGTTCTTCC
>JAGQQS010000384.1 GCA_020426105.1 Planctomycetaceae bacterium | reverse complement strand
AGTTTGCTGAGTTTCAGTGCCGCCTGCACAGCAAGCTGCATCTGATCCTTAGGTGCCTTACCGCTGCCGGTCAACAGTCGTTTGACCTCTGCCGGAGTATAATGGATCACGGGAATGTCGGCATCGGCGATTGTCATCAGTATCGCGCCTCGCGCGTGTGCCAGCAGCAGAGACGACTTTACATTTGTCGCGTTTGAAAAAACCTGCTCGATCGCGACAATTTCTGGTTTGAGTTCTGCAATAATCTCCCGAATGCCACACCCGATTTCATGCACCCGCTGATGCAGGCTCAAAGTTTTCGTCGACTGGATCACGCCCCCTTCCCGCAGGAACGGGCCGCGCGGCGTCCGTTCAATCAGCGCGTAGCCAGTCCGATTCAGTCCGGGGTCAATCCCCAGATACCGTGTCTGCTTTTGCACCAGGTTTTGAGATCGTACGGTAAATTCCATGGTCACATCCGTGTGAGAAGTGCGGTGGGCACGCATTGAAAATTGAACAACAGACCCGCATTCAGTCCACAGCACGACTCATCAACACAACGACATCTGCTGAAATCGACTCGCCGCGTCCGACAGGGCCAACTCCTTCGCCCGACTTTGCTTTGATGTTTACGACATCCTCTGCCACACCCAGCAGCCCGGCCAGTCGGTTTCGAATCCGTGGTTTCCAGGTTGACATGCGAGGTCTCTCCAGATGAATCGTACAATCGAGATTAACAATTCTCCAACGACGTTTCAGGACACTTTGCAGTACCGTGTCCAGGAGCGCTGCTGAGTCTGCATTTTTCCACTCGTTACTGGTATTCGGAAACCATTCGCCGATGTCCCCCTGCCCGGTGGCTCCGAGCAAAGCATCGATGACCGCATGCAGCAGAACATCTGCGTCGCTGTGGCCGTCCAGCCCGAACTCGGCATCCGTAATATGGACTCCACCCAACAGGAGAGGGCGAGCAGCCACGGTTCGATGTGTATCGTGGCCTTCGCCGATTCGCAGTTCGAGAGATTCAGCACGCTGTTCAGACATTCGCAACTTCTTCAAGGGACAAACTCGGTTCAGCTCGGCAAACTCTGCCGATCTTTCAGTCGATGAGACAGAGGATTTTCGTTCGGACCTGCGTAACCTGCCGGTTCGAACATGCCTTTCAGAGTCTGCCGTTGACTCAAAAAGCACGCTTGCTTTACGGTTCCGGCATTCCCGTTTTCCGGAGACCATTGAGTATCATCGACTTCGCGCCTGCGACGATGACTATTGGATTCTACACAAACAAAAAGAAGTTGACATGTCACACGCACCAGCTTTTGCTGCGGCAACGCTTATGTTGTTGCTGCCAGGGTGCGCGCTGTTTCATACCAGCGAGAGTACTGTCGCGCAGAGCGTCGAGAAGCAGGACTGGTTCGGAAAGCGAACCGAATCGGATGCAGGGCCGACGCTGAATATGGCTCGCATGGAAGCCAGTATCGTGACTCGCCCCGCCCATGATGAACTCATGCGGAGTCATGTGTGGATCGAGCTTGACGAAAGTGGGCTGATGGCCCCTGACCGTCGGCAACGGCTCAACCAAAACGGGTTTCGGGTCGCTGTCGCCAGCGGGACGGCCCCCTGGGCTCTACAAAGTCTGGCCCGGGAGGCTCTGGCGGCAGTGCGATCGACGGAGGGACAGGCGTCGCAGTCGACCGCAGCCGCTGATCAGCTCAGCACTATGGGACCGACGTTCAGCGTGATGCAGAACAGTAAGAGCCTGATTGAAGTTCAAAGTCAGCTTGATTCTTCGAAGCTCCCGCTCGATCAATTGCCCGAGCTGGCAACTCTCCGCGACCGATCGGGCTTGCGATGTGTCATGGAAGTGTCTGTGAAAGAACTCACCGACGATATGGTGGAACTCAGCGTGTTGCCGCAGATTCATATTGGAGCCAATACAACTCGGCTTAGTATCAGCAGTAACACAGAACAGCTCCCGGTACGCCAGAATATTATTCCGCTGTACGGCCAGCAATTTTCTGTGCGACTGCATATCGGCGATATTGTAGTGCTCGGACAACATCGGTCTGAGACCTGGAATGCGGGACGACTGTTTTTTGAACCGGACTCCGGCAGTTCAGCCACCGAACGCCTCATGATGATTCGTCTGGCAGGCGTGGATCAATTGAAGGGCCAGATCGATTCAACTTTCCGGCTCGGGGCGTATGACAAGCACTGAAACCACCACTCCGCCGCAACCCATTCAGCCGCTGCTGCATCTGGTTTTGTATCAGCCTGAGATACCTCAAAACACCGGCAATATCGGGCGAACCTGTGTGGCGATCGGCGCCAGACTGTGGCTGATACGCCCCCTGGGATTCCGCGTCGATGACCGGTCACTTAAACGTGCCGGAATGGACTACTGGCAACACCTGGACTGGGAGGTCGCCGACAGCTGGGACGATGTCAGAAAGCAACTTCCGGAATCGCAGGTCTGGTGTCTTACAAAAACCGCCACGCGGGTTGTCTGGGAGGCGACGTTTCGGGAAGGCGATATCCTCCTGTTCGGCAGCGAGTCCCGCGGGCTTCCAGCCTCCATTCTGAACCAATGCCCCGCTAATAATCTGAAGCTGCCGATGAGTGATCTGGTACGCAGCCTGAACCTTGCCAGCACCGCGAACACCGTGGCCTATGAAGCGGTGCGTCAGCTCGGTGGTCTCAAACTCAGCTCCGAATAATGTCATACGGTTGCCAGTTCCCATTTTCCGGCGTTGCAGGTCGCCATACAGACACGGTCCCCGCCACGCCGTTTCGCTTCGTACATCGCTTTGTCCGCTTCCTTAACCATGAAGTCCGCTCGCACAGCAACGGATTTTTGCGGCGCGTAAAGTGCGGCTCCGATGCTGCACGTAATGGGGTGTTCAAAATTAGTCAGCTTCACGTCCGTGCGAACACGACTGAGTATCTGATCAGCAATCAGGATCAGCATATCAGAGTTGACATCTTTGAATGCGACGACAAATTCATCGCCGCCATAACGGATCACGGAATCAGTGACGCGCACACATTCCCGCAGAATGCCGGCGACTTTCTGCAGGACAACGTCCCCCTCCGGGTGTCCCAGCGTATCATTGATCAGTTTGAACTTATCCAGATCAATAAACAGAAGTCCCAGCGAGACGGTTTGTTCATCGGCCTGTCGCAGCGTCGAACTCAGTGCCTGCTCGAGCCAGGCGCGATTGAAGACTCCCGTCAGATGGTCTCTCCAGACAGTATCT
>JAGQQS010000383.1 GCA_020426105.1 Planctomycetaceae bacterium | reverse complement strand
AACCAACTGAGCTATAGCCACCATGCACTGGGCGAATCGTAGCCAGCGAACAGCGGGCATTCAAGTTTCTGCCTGCTGAATGAGACAGCTTTCGACGAGTCGGGGTTCGCGCGGGCATCAGGCTTGCTTCTTCAGCGTCTTCCTCACGCTTTAGGTTGAGCGAAAAGTTCCAGGGGACGGGAATTATAGGCGTGTTCGCCCAGGCGAACGCACATTCACAACTCATAAAAGTAGGCGCCAGTCGTTATATTCGGAAGAATACCGCCCACGCATTTCCCGACAAACCGCCCGAAAGTTGCGTATGTCCGCCGTTGTCATTCAGGATCTCTGCCGAACTTACGGATTAAGACGCGGAATCCGGGACATCAATCTGACTGTCCATCCGGGCGAAATCTTTGGCTTCCTCGGGCCAAATGGGGCAGGGAAGTCCACGACGATCCGGGTTTTGATGGGGTTGCTGCGGCCCAGTTCCGGTTCAGCCACGATTTTCGGAAAGGATTGCTGGAGCGACGGCCCCGCAATCCGGCAGCACGTTGGTTATGTCGCCGGAGACGTGCGTCTGTATTCATGGCTGACCCTGCGACGGGGATTGCGGATGGTTTCGAGCATCTACGGACGAGATCTGGTCCCCGGTGGAATGAAACTGGCGGAGCAATTTCGACTCGAACCGGATCTGGTCGTCCGCAAAATGTCGCGAGGAAATCGCCAGAAAGTGGCCATCGTCCTGGCACTGGCCCCTGAGCCGCGACTCGTCATTCTGGATGAACCCACATCAGGTCTTGATCCGCTGATGCAGGATACACTGATGATGTGTCTGCGTGAGCAGGCAGGAGCCGGTCATACCGTGATGTTCTCCAGCCATACATTGAGTGAAGTTGAGACGCTTTGCGATCGGATCGCGATCGTGCGCGAAGGACAGATCGTGGAAGACTCATCGCTAAAGGCATTAAAGGCTCAGGCACCAAGACAGATTGTCATAACCCTGCAGCCCGAGCAGTCCGCAGCGACGATCCCATGGCCCGCGGGAGTTGTCGTAAAGATGCTCCCGGGCGGACTGCCCCGGGAACCGGCGACATCAAGCGGGCTTGTGATTCCTCCATCGCTGCTCGCGCGAACCTGCATTCTGGAATTGCTGGGGTCTTCCGCTCCGTTCATCCAATGGGCAGCGGCGCAGAAATTTGCAGATGTCGTGATTGGCGCACCGGCGCTCGACGTGTTATTTCGAAAGTACTACGAGAGTTGAAGCGTCGCAGGGCATGTGCACGTGCAGCCGATTTCAGGCAGCAATCAGGTGTGAGCAATTTTTGACTGGATGTAGGGAACTGAATCGATGTTGGGATTGCTGATTAAAATCTGGATGGAAGTCCGCTGGCCGGTGTTGTGGTTCAGCCTCGGACTAAGCGCCATTATGGGTTTGCTCACAGCACTGCTTCCGAAAATTCTCGGCAACATCCACACGATGTTCGACAAACTGCCGATGGTCAAGCCCCTGATTACCGCGTTACTCGGAGTTGATCCGGG
Organism: Planctomycetaceae bacterium; assembly: GCA_020426105.1. GTDB lineage: Bacteria > Planctomycetota > Planctomycetia > Planctomycetales > Planctomycetaceae > SXXK01. Next base: position 1,172 of record JAGQQS010000383.1, on the reverse strand, counting down.
AGAACAGATGTCATCGCAGCTTTCCCAGGCCTTCCTGTGGGTACATCCGACAGTGCTGACACTGCTGTGGGGACACGAAGTGATGTATTGTTCACGAATGCCAGCCGGAGAAATCGATCGGGGTACGGCCGATTTTCTGCTGTGCCTTCCGGTGTCGCGCTGGAAAATTTACTTTGCAGAAACCATCGGCTGGCTGATGTCAGGTATCATGATTATGGCGTTTGGCTATGCGGGGCATGTGACAGCGTCACTTACAGTTCAACCTGCCATGCGATTGTCAGCGCCTCATACCATGCTGGTGATGGCAAATCTCGCTGCCATCTATCTCGCTGTAGGCAGTTACGCATTTCTCCTCTCAGTCCTCAATGAACGCCGCGGACGCGCAATTGGCATTGTATTTGCCACTTTACTCGCATCATTCCTGCTGAATTTCCTGGCCCAGTTTCAGGACTGGGCGAAGAGTCTCGCGTGGCTTTCCGTGATGGAATATTACAGACCAGCGATCATTATTCAGACGGGGTTATTCCCATGGCAGGATGTAAGCACTTTGCTTGGTATTGCCGTAGTACTCTGGATTTCCAGTGGAGTCATTTTCAAGCAACGAAACATTTGCACCGTATAAATTTGTGCAGTACATTGAGAATATTGAACGAATTCTGATGCAACTTCAGCCGAAACAAGTACAGTACATACGTCACCCCTAACATGTGAGTGTCGCTTGTGAAACTTCGGGCATCTTTGGTTACAGAAGCGGCATGAACGTTTCTCAATCCAAATAGACCTTGAACACTTGTGCAAGTTTTTGATGAAGTTCAGGCTGAATTAGCTTCACTTCACCGGGTTTTCGGCAGACTGTGTCTGTGTGAACTCCTGTGGCACTCAGTTTGCGTCAGGAAGCGGATGGCTGGTGTTCTTTCGTCAGCGTTGATTGATGTCAATTCATGATGTTAGGGAAGTGAGTTTCAAAATGATCAGAGCGATCTCAGATTCAATGACCGAGGAATATTCGGTTGGTATCAACTCAAACGGATCGGGCTCGGTGGCTCAGGGAAAAAATCGAATGGCAGCTTCTACGAAGCGAATCGCGTTAACAAAGCGGCAGCGTGAGATCTATGAATTCCTGCGGGACAAGATCATCAATCGAGGTTATGGCCCGACAGTTCGCGAAATCG
>JAGQQS010000382.1 GCA_020426105.1 Planctomycetaceae bacterium | reverse complement strand
TGAACTCTCATCCTGCGATTTCACACATTGCAGGATTTTGAACCTTACCGTATAAGATCTTTTCACCCGGAGATCCAAATTCAATCTGGTGCAGGACAGAAATGGACGGAAACATACATCAACCTGACATGGTCGCGAATGCATCGCATGAAATCCTCGAACGAATCCTGTGCCCCATCTGCGGCCCATGTCCCACGTCACTTATTGGGACATCGAACAGACTTCCGGTGTCCCGATGTGATGGCTGCGATTTGATTTATGTCTCAGAGTGCCCTCCGTTGAACAGCACGCATGCGTATTTTCGCGAGGCACACAAGAAGGACAGCCAATCAACTCGAATCGCCTATGTTGACTATCGAAAGAAAAGCCTGCAGCGTGAAGCGGCCCGCATCCGCAGACTCATGCCTCAAGGAGGGCGATTGCTCGATGTTGGCACGGCTTCAGGATATTTCCTGAGGCAGTTCAGACGACATGCGAACTGGCAGGTGGAAGGCGTTGAGCCCTCGCGTGTTTCGGCAGAATTTGCGCGTCAGACGTTTGGTTTGAATGTGCATGAAGGTTTCTTGTCGGATCAAAAATTTGACGAAGCAGCTTTCGACATCGTTTGTTCGCTCGACGCCTTTGGTTGCCATCGCCAGCCGCGTGAAGACATGCTTGAGTTTCACCGGATCCTGGCCCCGGGAGGGTTTCTCGCAATCGAAATCCCAGGGCTCTGGTTTCGTATGCTGACCAGTTCCGGCTGGATCTACCGTAAACCGGCAGATCGGACGCTGCGACTTCAGGCCGGCGTGAATTTCTTCTACTATACTCGCGCCACCTTGACACGCCTGGCGTCTGTCGCCTGTCTCGAGTTTGTCGAATCTTATCCCGAGGGACTGCCGGCCGCTGGCAATCGGATCACGCTGACCGCTCGCAAAGCGTACGACGTCGCTGCAGCGGGATTGTATCGGGCGACGGGCGGACATCTGAATTTATGTGCCAAAGAATTGTGTATCTTCCGAAAGCCCGTGGCACAAATTCCGGCCGTGTTGCCCGTGACATCCGATTCACAGAGCCCGGTTTATCGTCGGGCTGGGTAAAGGCGACAAAGATCACGAAATGGAATTCGTTTGCTTCTTGGAAAATACCGGCAGGCATCAGATCGGCTGATCGGTATCTGTGAAAGGAATCATCAGTGCAGCCTCATCACTATGCCGCATTTCTGGAACGCATGGGACACTCGGTTCGCGAAGCACATGGTGTCCATTGGTACAATGTTTTCTCGCGTGCATGGATCTGCTTTCCACTCGAAGCGGAACTGGATCCTGCCAGGATCGATCTCTCAGCCGTGATGGATCATCGCGGTGTGATGGCTCGTTATTGTTGCAGTCTTGAAAACGGCGCGAGCAGCTTTCGCCAGATTGTGGCCGACAGGAACTATGGCCTGTCATCGCTGGATCCGAAGGCACGCAATAAAACACGTCAGGGTCTTGAAAACTGCACTTGTGGTCCTGAAGATGCACGCGAGATCGCCACGGACGGCATGCGACTGCACACTCAGACGCTTCGCAGGCAGGGTCGGAAGATCGCGGACAACTATGAGACACACTGGCGCAATTATTTTGACGCTGTCGCCGAATGTCCCGCGGCAACTGTCTGGGCTGCAAGATTTAACGGGGCACTGGCATCGTTTCTTATTTCCTTCCGCATCGGAACTGTGGAAAATATCTGTATTGTCCGGTCCAGCGAGGAATTGCTCAAATTCCGTCCTAATAACGCGATGTTGTTTACGTTTCTGCAGCAGGCTCTGACGCGACACGATACCACCGAAGTATGCATCGGGCTGCAGTCGCTGCAGAATGGCATGAATTCACTGGATTCGTTCAAACGTGGGATGGGATTTGACGAACGAGCAATCGGGCAGCGGATTGAGCTGCGTTCGACACTGGGACTCACTCTGCCGCGCGCCGTGGCAAAGTTCGCCGGCAAAGCCGCGGAACGCGTCCACAGCGAATACGCCGCCAGACTGGCTGGAGCGCTGTCGCTATATGCGAATCAGCCCGTGATTCGCCGCACGGCGTAATCCAGTGTTTGGCGCGGCAATCGAGGTTGTTGATTGCCGACACGCCCGCAATTCTGTTACTTTTCGCATAGAGCCATGTCTGTTAGCGCGGGCTCATCAGTACATTGTGTGCGGGGCAGCAAAATTATTTGCGCAATCAGGCAATCTGATTTGACGCACGATGCGCGGCAGAAGCCGCGCGCTGCATGCAAAGTGACAATGACGGGGGTGCGAAGTGTCGAGTGATCGAGGACGTTCGTGGCGTCCGGAAAAGAAAGTTACAGCCAGACAGTCCCGGCGCAGGCAGGTCATTGTGCTGTTGGCATTGCTGTTTGTGCTTGCAGGTGCCGCCGCATGGCTGATTTTTGGGCCACAGGTCCCCACCGCCCAATTCGTCGTGGTTTGGGAAGAGAAGTTTAGCGCGGATGACACGGCAATCACGCCTCTGCCGCCGGGTAGTACGGCGGTTAATGCCAGGCGTCTCCTGGAGGCTGCCAATCGTCTGCACGTACTGGATTCATTGAAGGTCAACATTCCTGAAAATCCTGCCTCTGTTTCGGCACTGGTCGATACGCCTCCAGACGCGGACAACAAACTTTTGATCGTCTACGTGACGACCGGCGCAACGATTGCTCCGCTCGCTACCGACGACAGTAAAAACTGTGTGCAGCTGCTGTCAGCAGATGCAGCAAAGAATCCGATCCCGTTTAAGAAACTTTTGGCTTCGCTCCGCCAAAGCGGAGCAAAACGAACATTGTTGCTGCTGGAGCTTACGGGGCGCCATCCGGGATTCGCGTCGGGAGTTCTGGCCGATGATGTAACACGTCAGCTCGAATCGGAGGTGCGTGCAGAAAACATCCCCGGTTTGACATTCATCTGCGCCTGTGGCAAGGACGAACGAAGCTGGGAATATTTTCCGGACACACCTGAATCAGCGGCGGACAAATCAGACGGGCCAGCGAGTGAAAGCCCTGCCACAACAACGGAATCCCTGCCGGAATTTGACGGGACGGTGTTCGGGCATTTTTTGATTAAAGCTTTGGAAGAAGGGCAGGCCAGCGACGCGGAAACGCTGTTCGGATATCTCAAGGAAAAAGTAGAGACATGGGTGAACAGTCAATATAAAAGCTCCCAATCCGTCTGGCTCGTCAGCTCGGACGACAAGTCGAAACGATCCACGCTGCTTGCCAATATCCGTCTGCCCAAATCCACAGGAGACAAGCAGGAAAAGTTGGCAGAGGCGGAAGTTCCATCTGCTGAATTAAAGCGGCCACAAGGGGACAGTTCCGACGCGGAAACGGCAGCGGGAGCGTCCGATCCCGGGACTACGACACCTGGGAATGATGTTCGTCCCGTCACGCTGCTGCAACGCACCATGAAAGACCGTGACCAACTGGCCCTCGGGACAACCCCGCTGCGGCGACCTGCCGAATGGCTCCGGCTCCAGATGCACATGGTTGCCGCCGAACGGTTTGCCATGAACGGCAATCGCCTCGAATTTGAAAGGATTTACGATGAGGAACTGACGAGATCGCTGACGACGCTGAACCTGATAAAGAGTCCGTCGGATATCAATACGTCCGCGGAACAGAAGGCAATCGGCGAATGGTTGTTGTTGTCGAAGGACACTGCAGACTTAGCGGTCCCCTTCAGCCAGTTGTTACAGGATTTCGGAGTCGAGCTCGAAAAAACTCCGGCACTGCCGAAAGAACTGCAATCGCCCGGAGGTGGCCGACAGTCGTTCGCCATCGAATTTGGCAAAGAACTTGTAGCGCTGCAGCAGACGATCGACACCATGCCGCAACCAATTCGACTCAAACGCATTCAGCAGTTGGCACGGCTGCTGGAAAATATTGCGGAAAAAGGCTGGCGTTTAAGTGAGTTTCCGGAATCCATGGCCACGGTGAAAGAAGTTCTGCAAACATGGGAGCAGGATCCGAGCGTGCTAAGATTCAAGCCACTCGTACGACTGCTGGCTCTGCGCCAGTCCGCTTTGCTGCTCGCTGCCGGATACAGCGTCGACAGATCACCGCTGCGGCGGACAACATGGGTTGATTGTCAGGTTTCCGAACGAATCGAAAAGATTCTGGTCATGCTCAATGTTGCGGAGCGCTGGCTGTGTGCCGGGCCAGATGCGATCGCACTGGCCGATGACCAAATGAGTAAAGCCGAAGGAGATCTGGGCACACTGCAGAGTGAAGTCACTTTATCACAGACATTATCCGACGTGCATGACGCGCAGAAGCTGGAGCTGCCGTTTCTAATTGAATATCTCGCCATGAGACAGGAGAGCACCTCACTTCCTCCGGGCGAGCTGAACGCTGTCAGGCGGATGGCAGAATCAGCGCTGGCGGGCTCGCTGGATCCGGATGAATTTCCAACCGGCCAGCTGGAACCCATTGAATTCCGTCGCGAGCATCTTGAAGCGATGTTTGCATTGACGAGGGTGTATTCCAATACCAGCCCGGTTTCAAAAACTGACGTACGCTCCTTGAAGACACTTCGGGAATACGTAGACGGTCGCAGCAGAAAAGCGGTCACGGCTTCAGAGCGGTTGCAGTTACTCAGGATCCCGCAATTCACCGAGCGTCCCAATGTTGTCACTCAGTTGCAGCACCAGCTGACCAATGGAATTAAGGACACGACAGCTGCGTCCAGCCATTCAGGCATCTGGTTAAGTTTTTGGTCACTGCGGCTCGCGGATGCGATCACAGGACAGACCCAAAACGCAGACTGGCAGGCCTGGAGTGCACTTGTTTCAGCAATCGATCCGAACGAAGGCGCGGACTTGCTGGCGATCCGAACGAACATGGCAATCAGGTTGCAGAAACGCTGGCATGACGTGGTTAAAAAACTGAAAACAGATTCTGCGCAGGACATTTTTGCGCCTCAGGACGAGGTCCTGGATCTGCTCTCGCGGGAATTCTCACGCCGAGCACAGACTTCCAGAAACCCGAATCTCTTTTCGTCCCTTCCGCGCGCGACA
>JAGQQS010000381.1 GCA_020426105.1 Planctomycetaceae bacterium | reverse complement strand
AGCGTTAGTGAGCTGCATTCTGCTTCCGAAAAGGGAATCAGAACATTTCTGCGGTGAAATGGTCGTTGAGAGCATCCAGCCTGTCTATGATCCGGCGTCAAAGAATTCTCAACCGGCGGCCAACCGGGACAGGCAGGTTCTGCGCCGGGGTGCGCACCTAAACGATAAATGCCCCTCAGCCGCCACGTGAGCCGCACTAACAGGACTAACGTTCGCGATGGCGTCTGTGAGAGGCCACTGAGGATCTATTTTCTTTCGCAACAAAACTCGCTTACGCAATTTAATTTTGATACCAGAAGGCGTATTAATCCATGTCCGAACCGTCTCGTGATTTACTGGAAACTTTCGAAAATCCATATCCCCAGCGACGTTTTATCATTGACACTGTCGCCCCGGAATTCACATCAATGTGTCCAAAAACCGGCCAGCCCGACTTTGGGACGCTGACGATCACATACATCGCCGACAAAGTGTGCTTTGAACTGAAGTCACTGAAACTCTACCTGCAGCAGTATCGAAACCTCGGTGCGTTTTACGAACGAGTCACAAACATGATTCTCGACGATCTGGTCGCGGTGACGCAGCCGCGCTGGATGAAGATTGAGGCCGCATTTACACCCCGCGGCGGAATTCGTACCACGGTCATCGTGGAACATGGCAAACGTCCCGAGTAAGCTGCGTCAAGACGCAATCAGCGGATTGCAGCGCACCATGTGTGACTGAAGAAAACGGGTGTGTTCCGCTGACGCTGCACACACTCTACTTCCTACCAATCTTCCAGGGATCAGCATTTATGACCAAAGCGTGGGGCGGGCGATTCAATCAGGCGACTGATCCGCGAGTCGAAGCGTTCACAGAATCCATCAGCTTCGACAAGCGACTGTATGCGGTCGATATCCGAGGTTCGATGGCACATGCGACGATGCTGGCGCACGCCGGGTTGATCACCGCAGATGAACGTGACCACATTTGCGCGCATCTGGATCAGATTGGTGAGGAGCTGGCCGCCGGGCAGTTTGTCTTCAGGACAGATCTGGAAGACATTCATATGCACATTGAGAATGCCCTGATTACTCGCATCGGTGATGTCGGCCGAAAATTACACACGGGCCGCAGTCGCAATGATCAGGTCTCCACGGACCTGAAACTTTATACCCGCGACGCCATCGATGAACTCGATCGACTGCTGGCCGCCGTCCAACGGGCTTTTGTTGAACGCTGCGATCAGGATGCGGGTGTGATTATGCCCGGGTATACCCATATGCAGCGTGCTCAACCCGTGCTTGCGGCACACTACTGGCTGGCTTACGTTGAAAAGTTTCAGCGCGATCGCGAACGACTCGCCGATTGCCGCAAACGAGTCAACATCAGCCCGCTCGGAGCGGCGGCGCTGGCGGGCACGACCTTGCCGATCGAACGCGATCTCACCGCCAAACTGCTGGGCTTTGAATCAGTCGCCGCGAACAGTCTCGACATCAGCAGTGACCGCGATTTCCTGGTCGAATTTGTTTTCTGCCTGTCACTGGTCGCAGCGCACCTGAGCACCTGGGCGGAAGAATGGATTATCTGGTTCACCACCGAGTTCAATTTTATCAGTCTGCCGGATGCGTACACGACGGGTTCATCGATCATGCCGCAGAAACGCAATCCGGATGTGCTCGAGCTGATCCGCGGTCGCACGGCGCGGGTGATGGGCGCGGTGCCTCAACTGCTGATTCTTATCAAGAGCCTGCCGATGGCGTACAACCGGGATCTGCAGGAAGACAAGCTCGCGATGTTCACTGCGTACGACGCCCTGCATGCATCGCTGGAGCTGACACCGTCGATCATCGCCGGAGCTGAATTAAATCGGGATGAAATTCATTCGCGTCTCGAAGACGGATTTCTCGATGCGACCGCCTTAATGGAATATATGATAAAAAAGGGTGTCCCCATGCGAACCGGACACGAAACCGTGGGCAGACTGGTTTCGCACTGTGAAGCCCGCGAGTGCCGTCTCAGCGACTTGCCACTGGCGGAACTTAAGGAAGTCTGTGAACTTATCGAAGACGACGTTAGTCAGGTTCTGGGCACCCAAAACGCACTCCGAGCGCTGCAAAGTTACGGCAGTGGGGGGCCAGATTCGGTAAATGCCCGGGTTGCCGAATGGAAGCAAAGGCTGGCGTAGCGAAGTCGAAGGCGGACTGATATCCTGCCGTTGTCGGCGGACAGGAAAATCCCATCAGCACTCAGGGCGAATCAGCGCGTTCCGGCGCAGTTCCCGGTTGAAGATAAATTTCTTCTTGATATCCGAAAGCTGAATGCCCGATGAGTTTCCGGAGGGTCAAAGGCTTGTAACGCTGTCGGCACAGACTTGTCTCCGCATTTGACGCTGATCCCGGTTTACCACAAATTTTTTCTTTTCAATAGTGATGCAAACATGATTCGTTCCATCTTCATGCTTTCCGCGATGATTGCTTCGGTTTCCGCAGCATTTGCTCACGAAGGTCATGGACATCCTGCACATCAGGAAGGCGTGTCGCACTACATCGTTAATCTTTCGCATGCGGTTCCAGTCGTGCTGGCGATCGCACTCGCGGTGGTGATTGGCCTATTGATCCACCGGGGTCGCCGTGTTTGAATTTTTCGGCACCGCCCGAAGGTGCGCACAGGCCGGTTTGTGATGCGTTTGTAGCCAATCGGCCGGAACGTGATGTTTTGATGTTGCGTACATCCGCCGGGACGAAATCAGAATTCTCACGAATCCTGCTGCAAAAGCTGTGCGACTCGACAAATCTGCAGACCAGCAGCTGAACAACACACCGTGGCCGCATGGAACCGGAATTCGCGTGGTATCTCGTGCGGCTGGTACCGTTCGCGGTTGCGTGTAACGAAACAGGAGTGGCTGCATTGACGGCCTGTGTCGAAATCGTGATCCCGGAAAACATTGACATCAGCGAACCTCAGTCGCTGATGCATTATTTCCAGATACTGTTGAACGACGCCGGATCAGGATTGTCTCAAGCACTGGACCTTTCATGTGACCAGAAAACAACTCACGCCATTGTGGAGAATGTCACTATCAACCAGGTCCGCGTGGCTGGTGATTTAATCCACATGGAATATGACGTCGAGCTGTCAGAATTTCAGGCCTGCCAGGATTTGACGACCCGTTATTGCTACACGCGGACTGTCGTCGGTACACGATCCGGCCGTCATTGTCGTTTCGATAAGTTCGTGCCTTTGCCGGAACGCTCGACGTACGATGAACTGTGAGAAAGGGCGCGGCTCCTGCCGCGCCGAGCGAGGACACAGGTTCCACGCTGCTTGCCGCTCAACCGCTGCTTCGCCGTCCCGAACAGGCACCACATGAGTTTCTCAGTCAGACGCCTGGAAATTCCTTCTCCCCCTCAAAGGCAACGCTGTGAATTATTTTTAGCGGTGAAAATGGACCGTTTCTTCGGTCGCGGAAGTCGTGAGACTTTCGAAGCCGTTGGTAAAATCAGAATTCTCACGAATCCTGCTGCTCAAAATGCGTCACAGCGTTACTCAAACGGAGAGCAGGTGGCCGACAGGCCGGATAAGGGGTTTCCCGGCTGTTTCTGTCGTTTAAAAATTTCAACCGTATGCCCGCGGGGGCGCGGTTGAACGCATGATGGCGAACAGTTCTGACCGCCTCTGAATCATATACTGCGTTGAATAACGGACTTTCGTCAATCGCAGCAATTATTCCTCATCAGGCCGTTGAGGTGGTTCGCTGTCCCGATGCTCAGCACCCGGTGGTCTATCGCCTGGTGGTCTATCGCCTGGTCGTCCACCCAAACGCCCCATCCGGTTCGGAATTTGTTCGGCGAATTTCATGAGTTCCGATTTGTCGAGCTTTCCATCTTTATCAGCGTCAAATTCCATGGCATGCTCGACGAAACGCTCAGGACTCGGTGGCCCCATCGGCCCACGTCCGGGAGGCCCATCGAAACGCCCCGCTCCTTCACGCCCCGCCGTTCGCTCTCCACGGCCTGCCCTTCCGGGACCCGGCGGCCCGTCACCCCTGCCCGCTCCCTCACGTCTCGGCGGC